>NZ_RZSU01000140.1:0-14450 GCF_003997585.1 Mesorhizobium sp. M5C.F.Cr.IN.023.01.1.1
GGGTTATGAGGAACCTGGCAAGGATGTAGTAGATAATCAAAGCTGTTCCAAACGCCTGCGCCGACAGATAGGTCGAGGCGTTGATCTGGCGTGTCTGGAACATGAGATCGGCGACCGAGATGAGGGACACCAGGGCGGTTCCCTTGAGAAGCTCGATCAGGAGATTACCCCAAGGCGGAAGCATGATCGCCAGCGCTTGCGGCAATATGATCCTGCGCATCCTCACGCCCTGCGGCATCGACAGCGCGGTTCCCGCTTCCCACTGTCCGCGCGGAACTGACTCAATGGCGCCGCGCACAATCTCGGCGCCATAGGCACCGATATTGAGGCCGACGGATATGTAGCCGGCGGTGAAGTTCGGAAGCGTTAAACCAAACAGCGGCAACACGAAGAAAATCCAATATAGCTGCACTAGCAGCGACGTTCCGCGGAAGATCTCTATGTATACAACGCTTACACTCCGGATAGGCCACTTGCTCGACAGTTTGCCGATGCCTGCGGCCCCGGCGGCAGCTACAGCGACCAGCGTAGCAAGCAAGAATTGCGCGCATGTGACCAAGGTCCCCTGTAAGAGCGCCTGGCCATAGTTTTGGAGAAACTCCAAGATTGACATTCGCCATCCTGCGTCAGACACGGCCGGGAGGCAAGCCTCCGGCCGTGTCTGGGCGGGGTCAGCGGTTGGCGCAAACCCACTCCGCACTCTTGTCATTTGGTAGCAGCTTTGCGTCGTAGCCATAAGGCTCGACAGCCTTCATCATCTCGGGCGTACCGATGTATTTTTTCTGAGCCTCGTTGAACTTCTCCACAAAGTCCTTGTCCGACTCTCGGAAGGCTATGCTGACCCAGTTTTGAGTTGATTCCGGCATTGCATCCGGGTCGGTTACGTCAAGTTTTCCACCCGATTTGCCAGCCACAGATCGAGACAACAGGTATCCCGATGCCCCGGCATCTGCTCGTCCCGCCTCGACCGCTGCAAGAATTTCTGTCTGTCCCGGCACTTGCATGATTTGATCTTCCGGAACTCCTGCCTTTTTCGCTTGCTCTATATTGCTATATCCTATGCCGGTCACCATAGTCGCCCCCTTGGCTGCGATATCTGCATAATTGTGCAGCCCTTTAGGATTGCCAGCTTTGACGATAAGCGCGTCGGTCACTTTCGCCAAAGGCTCGGAAAATGTAACGCTTTGGCACCTTGATTTAAGGATGTAGAGCCCCCCGGTAGCCATATCAAACCGTCCAGACTGCAGTCCGGGTATAAGTCCGCCCCAATCTGTTACGACGATCTCTACGTTTTCGTAGCCCATCTGCTTAAGGACGCCGAGAGTAATCGCGTTTACAAACCCTACTGGGTGACCATTACTGTCCGGAAAGGCGAACGGCTCTTCGTTCGCGAAGCCGATGCGGATGGACTTGCCGCTGGCGATACGGTCGGTTAGTTCTCCTGCGTGGGCCTGAAAAGCGGCAAGCGCGACGGCAAGGCCCAAGCCAGCCGCAATGTATGAAAGTCTGATCTTCATTTCTCGTTCCCTTCTTATTTGTTGAATTATCCAGCAGCCCGGGATGGGCGTTTCCAGCTTTGTAGAAGCGTCTTTTTTTGCAGAAGCTGATCTCCTATTTCGTTGAGTAACAAACCGGTGTTGGGCGATTGCCGCATAGTCCGGGCCCGCCAAGGCGTTATTCGAAAAGTTGATGGGCTAATAATCAGTCGATAACGACCAAGCGGCGCTCCACATCGCAGAAGCGCTGGCCGCCCTTCGCTGTGACCACGAAAGGTTCTGAGATCGCTGCGCCAAAATCGTCGAGCCACACTCCGGATTGGAAGTGGAAGCACATTCCTTCCTGCAATAGCGTTGTTTCACCCGCGCGGATGCTGATAGTGCGTTCGCCCCAGTCCGGCGGGTAGCCAACACCGATTGAGTAGCCGACGCGGCTGTCTTTGCTGTAGCCATTCCGTTTCAGTGTACGTTGGAATACGGCGGCTACCTCTTCGACGGCCACGCCCGGCTTGGCCGCTTCGAGTGCGAGGTCGCCGCCTTCAACGATCACGGAGGCCAGACGCGAGATTTCTTGTGGCGGCTGTCCGACGTGAATTGTGCGGGTCAGGGGCGCGTTATAGTGGCGACGTGCCGCGCCAAGCTCCATCACCACTAGCGCTGACTCGGGGATCGCCTGGCCCGTCCATGTGAGGTGGCAAGTGCTCGTCCCCTCACCAATCTGGATTAGGGGACACAGACCAGTGTAGTCGCCGAACTTGCCCTCACCCAAAATCTGATTGCGGTAAATGTCCCCTACGACCTCATAGTCGCGAACCCCCGGCTTGAGCTTCGCAATCGCCTCTCGCATAGTTCTGCTAATGATACGACCCGCCTCTCGCATATAGACGAGCTCGGCTTCTGACTTGACGAGCCTCGCCCAGTTTACAAGTTCCCGACTGTCCGAGATCTTCGCATTAGGCACGCCTCTAACAAGGTGCTGATGGGCCCGCGCGGTGTAGTAGTGAGTGTCGAGCTCGACGCCGATGCGATCGGAACCCCACCCTTTGGAATTGATGAGCCCGCACAAATCATCGAAAGGATGATTTTCCGGATGGTGAACCAAAGTCTCCGCGAATCCGAAGATGTTCTCGGCCGGCAAGTTTGTTGTAACGGTAGCCGATTTTGCGTCGATCGGGCGCCCGAACCAAAGAGGCATATCCTCGTTGACATGGACTAGCACTGCCTGCGGCGTGTAGAAGGACCAACTGTCGTAGCCCGTAAGCCAGTACATATTGGCTGGATCCTGGCAGATGAGGAGATCAAGACCAGCTTTTTGCATCCGCTTCTTCGTGTCCTGGACGCGCCAGTCGAACTCCTCACGCAGAAAAGGTTTTTGGTAGCTCATGCATATGATCCTTCTCGAAATTGAGCATGTGCGCTCTTGAGTTCGCCCAAGCTCGTGCGGCCCAGGACGACCGCAGGCGACGCCCGGAAATCTTGATGCCCATTCTCGCACGTCCCAGTTTGCTTGTGTTGCGGGTGCTCAGGCGAGCATTTGTCTCAAGGCATTCTCAGTCAAATGCAGTGTTTATATTGGCATCATCTCGCTTCGAGATGCCGGGGCCTGCAGACAAGAAATTGCGCGTTGAAGAATGCCGCTGGCTTCGACTAAAGACGCCCATGTCACCTGACGCTGGGCCATCTGCACCCATCGTGCCCATATGGATTTTGTCTTCGGCTTGGGCACCGGCGCTTACGACAATCGTGGCGGCGCGGGGCAGCCGCTATGCTGGGAACCACTGCCCAAGGTCCTGATATTTATAAGGGCGCCGGTTCCCTCGACCCCTGTCGGCACGTGCTTGGGTGCCGATCTCGGCGCGTTCCCGCTCCAGAGTCACCATCCGATTATGTTGCACGGCGGCCCTTCAAGTCATCACCACATTTACCCTGGTGCATTCTGCTGGAGTCACGCTGCATTGGGCCGCCTCACGGCGCAGAAATACTGCACTCCTGGTATGCAGATCAGCGGAAATCAGAGCATATCTGACAATATTTTATTGGCCACGACCAGTCCGCCTTAGCCCGCGCTTTCGCCCAAGCTCCAACAGGTTTCAAATGGCCAGCAAAGTACCATCGCATGTCGAATACGTTGTCATCGGAGGCGGCATAATCGGCCTCTCGATAGCCTATCACCTGACACGTCTCGGCCACCGGGACGTTCTGCTTCTGGAGCGCGACCAACTGACATGCGGCACGACCTGGCATGCTGCGGGCCTGGTGACGCAACTCCGCGCCAACGAGACCATGGCAAAGCTCGCTCAATACTCTGCGGATCTGTTCAGGGACCTCGAAAATCTAACCGGTCAGGCAACTGGTTTTCGGCAAACCGGCTCCATCACTGTCGCCGCGACCCAGGACCGCCTAGAAGAGCTTAAGCGCGGGTCTTCGATGGGCCGCTCGTTTGGCCTGGACGTGGAGATGATAAGCGCTGCGGAAGCCCGACGCCGCGTTCCATTGCTCGATGTCAGTGATGTCCTGGGGGCGGCATGGATCGCTTCCGACGGGATGACCAACGCTATCGATACCGCCCGTGCTTTCGCAACTGGGGCGAGGCAGGGTGGAGCAACGATCCTTGAGCGGACACCCGTCACGCGCATCCTCGTCGAGAAGGGCCGTTTTGTCGGCGTGGAAACCAGTCAGGGAACGGTCCGAGCTGAACGGGCGGTCATCTGCACCGGCCTATGGACGCGGAATATAGCTGCTGAACTTAACTGGTCGGTGCCATTGCAGGCTGCCGAGCATTTCTATGTTGTCACCGAGGCGATTCTCGACCTACCCCATGACCTACCGACGATCCGCGATATGGACGCGCGCGTATATGCAAAGGCAGACGCCGGGAAATTGCTCGTAGGTTTCTTCGAGGCCAATGGCAAACCTTGGGGCATGAACGGCATCCCCCAGGATTTCAGCTTCGATTCGTTGCCCGAAGATTTCGACCACATCGAACCGTATCTCTCTGCGGCCATCGAGCGCATGCCCGTCCTGGCAAATGTCGGCCTCCAACTGAATTTCAACGGCCCTGAGAGCTTCACGCCTGATAACCGGTTCCACCTCGGGCCATCGCCTGAAATTCAAGGTCTGTATGTCGCCTCTGGATTCAATTCCTGCGGTATCGAGTCCTCGGGTGGGGCGGGCAAGGTCATGGCAGAGTGGATGTCGACAGGTTTGCCAGCGGGAGACTGCTGGGAGATGGACGTCCGGCGGTCAATGCCCTTCCAGCGGAATAGGCGGTATCTGTACGACCGCACGGTGGAGGCGGTCGGCAACCTCTGGTCGCTTCATTTGCCGCATAAGTCGCCGACGACCGCACGCAACGTCCGCGTGTCCCCCCTGCACGACCGCCTATCCGCCGTCGGCGCGAATTTCGGCGAAAGCGCAGGGTGGGAACGCGTTCAATGGTTTGGTGCGCCTGGATCGCCGAATGAAAGCCATGCAACGTTCGGCCAGGACGAATGGTTCGAGCGAAGTGGCGCGGAGCATGCCGCCACCCGCTCCGGCGTCACTCTGTTCGACCAAACCTCCTTCGCGCACCTTCTGGTGCAGGGTTCGGATGCCCTTGCGCTGCTACAGTGCTTGTCCACGAACGACGTGAACGTAGCCGTTGGCCGTGTTGTCTATACGCCGTGGCTGAACGAGCGAGGCGGTATGGAGTCCGACGTCACTATCGCACGCATCAGTGACGAGGAATTTCTTGTCGTGACAGCGGCGGTCCAACGCACCCGTGATCTCGCCTGGCTGCGCTTGCATGCCAAGGGAGCCGGCCACGTCTCGGTTGCCGACGTATCATCCGGATATACGACCCTCTCCGTGATGGGTCCGCGATCGCGTGAGTTACTGGAGCGCGTCAGTCCTGCGGATTTTTCTAACGAGGCATTTCCCTTCGCAACGGCTCGTGAAATCGAGGTCGGGTATAGCCTCGCGCTCGCATTCCGGATGACCTTTGTCGGCGAGTTGGGCTGGGAACTTCACATCCCGACCGAACAAACACTAGGGGTTTACGACGCCCTGGTGGCCGCCGGTGCCGATCTCGGCCTAGGCCACGCCGGATATGTCGCTCTCAACACGCTGCGCCTGGAAGCGGGCTACCGTGACTGGGGTGCAGATGTTGGTGATGAGGACACCCCGTTGGAATCGGGACTGGGGTTCACGGTTGCCTGGGATAAGCGCGAGGATTTCATCGGACGCGCTGCACTCGAGGCCCAGCGCGGCAAACCCTTGCGCCGGCGGCTGGTCCAGCTCGCTGCCCCAGATGCCAAATCGTTGATGTTCGGGACCGAGCCTGTCTGGCGTAACGGCAGCCTTGTCGGATACCTGCGATCGGCTGGATTTGGCCACACTGTCGGCTGTGGCATCGGCATGGGATATCTCACGGCAGAAGCCGGGGTGACGGCTGATTGGCTGTCCGGAGGGTCATTCGAAATCGAGATCGCTGGGGAGCGCTATTCCGCCATAGCTTCTCTGCGGCCTTTCTATGACGCCGGACGCAGCCGCGTGAAGGGCGAGTGGCGTGCTGTGGAGGAGTTGGTGGCGAAAGAGCTCCTCAAGGCCTGAAAACTAGACTGCGCAATCTTGGACGACTGAGCTGCGCCTCTGGTCGACCAGCACGCGCTGCATCGGGTCGCGCATCGATTGGGGATAAGATGCCCACACACGCGGCCCGCTATGACGTCGTTGCTACAGGCCAGCTTAACGCTGGCCTCGTTTCAACGGCCCTCAGCTAGGGCAACGGTATTTGTGCTCTGGCTGGCATAACGTGGGCGAACGGCAGCTCATGGGCTTGTCTCGCAATCGCATCGGCAATTTCGTGCAACCGTATTGGATTTTAGCGCAGTGAAGGCCGCCAAACCTATCCAGGCTTGTGAGACGCTCGGTGTCCCAGATGTATACGCCATCCGCTTGCCATAACCCGGTTTCGGGTCGCACGCCGGCCATGCTCGGCCAGTGCGTGGATGGAGGGAACAGCCTAGTTCCTTATCTTGAGTTTGCACGGCGCCGAGATTGCTCGGTCTGACGACGGAGCTGGATTGTCATGCCTCGCGATGGCGCGCCCAGTTAGCTAGCAACCCTGCGCGCCTATCTGAGGTGCGCGCGGGCAGAGTTTAAGAGACTATGCAGCGCTAGCCAAGCCGCCTTCCACCAGGTTGACCCAGTAGCCGATCCCGTAAGGGATTGCATTGTCGTCGAAGTCGTAGGTTGGATTGTGCAGGCCCGCGGTAGGTCCGTTGCCAAGGAATAGGAACGCGCCAGGTCGCGCCTGCAACATGTAAGAGAAGTCCTCCGAGACCATCACCGGCTTGACCTGTTCGTTGACTGCCTCTCGCCCCACAAGACCCCGCGCGGCTGCGGCGGCCAATTCGGTCGCCTCTGTGTGGTTGAACGTCAGCGGCTCGAGACGCCTGTGCCGAAATTCCACTTTAGCCCCGAAAGCTGCCGCGATATTTTCAGCGCAGACCTTGATTTGTTTTTCCGCAAAATCACGCAATTCTGGCGATAGGCTCCTAACCGTTCCGCCCAGCGTCACGGAGTCAGGTATGATGTGGTAGGATTCACTTCCGGTGAATTTCGGCACTGACACAACGAGCGCTTCCGTCGGATCGAGGTTTCGGGAAACCAAGGTCTGGAGCGCCGTGATGATCTGTGCTCCGACCACCACCGGATCTATAGTAAAATGAGGCGTTGCAGCGTGTCCGCCCCGGCCTGTGACAGTGATGTCAAACTCGTCGAGGGCCGCCATAATCGATCCGTCGCGAATACCGAATTTGCCAACGTCAATACCTGGCATGTTGTGCATGCCGAAGACTTGGGAGATATTGAACCTGTCCATCAACCCTTCTTGCACCATTCGTCCGGCGCCCTGCCCGTCTTCCTCGGCGGGTTGGAAAATGAGCGCCACCGAACCCTTGAAGTCCCGAGTGGCGGAGAGATGCTTAGCAGCACCCAGCAGCATGGCGGTGTGGCCGTCATGACCGCAGGCATGCATCTTCCCTTCGATCTGGGAAGTCCAAGGCTTGCCGGTAGCCTCGACGATCGGCAGGGCGTCCATATCCGCGCGCAGGCCAATCGTCGGTCCGTCCCCGCCGGCGCCTTGGATCACCGCAACCACACCGGTCTCGGCTATGCCCGTCTCGACATGGTTTATCCCAAAGGAAGCGAGCTTTTCGGCGACGAAGCGGGCGGTGTTGTGCACGTTGTATCCGAGTTCCGGATTCTGGTGGAGGTGACGGCGCCAAGCGATAGCCTCATCATGAATATCCCGGAATTCATCGATGCTGCGCATTCTTGTCTCCTGCACCAAAAATGAGCAGCCCGCGCCTCGCGTCTGCCGGCTTGAACCACATCTGCGCAGCGGGGCTCAGCATCCTAGATGCGCG
This sequence comes from Mesorhizobium sp. M5C.F.Cr.IN.023.01.1.1, assembly GCF_003997585.1. Taxonomy (NCBI): domain Bacteria; kingdom Pseudomonadati; phylum Pseudomonadota; class Alphaproteobacteria; order Hyphomicrobiales; family Phyllobacteriaceae; genus Mesorhizobium; species Mesorhizobium sp. M5C.F.Cr.IN.023.01.1.1. The sequence continues at coordinate 7,907 of NZ_RZSU01000140.1, forward strand.
GTTCCGCGTCGCGTCTCTATCGCTGGAAAACTTCCAGGGTTGAACCCCTACAGTCAAATGCATTGTGTGTATTGACCCCATCTCGCTTCGAGATGAGGCAAACTCCTCGCGTTCACGTGGGCGACAGACTTCTAGATGATCGGCGGTCAGCTGGTGTTCCCGGCTATTCGGCAAGTTCCGAACCAGCCAGATTGATAGCGAGCCGAAGTGACCGGTGTGCCTGCGGCCGCTTGAGCTTGCAGAATTCTACTTGACCAACGACACCTTCATTGCTGCCCCGCGTTCATGAAGTATGGCGTCAGACATTTTCTCGGCGACCATAATCGTTGGGATGTTCGTATTTGCTCGCGGGCAGAATGGCATCACCGACGCATCGGCGATTCTTAAACCGGATAGTCCATGAACGCGGCCTGTCGGATCCGTCACACTGTTCGGATCATGAGCAGATCCCATTCTGCAAGTTGAAGTGGGATGAAAATTCCCAAAAACGTTTTGTCGTACAAAGTAATCAAGAAGCTCGTCGTTATTTAGAAGGTCTGAGATGCTGCGACCATCAGTGATAGCGAATCTGATCAGGCTTCGACGAAGCGACGAGGAACTATCCATAACGGCCGCGAGCAAGGATGTGAGACCGTAGTTCAGACGGTTGTACTTGCCGATCCGCTTTGCTCGTCCAGTCCAGGTAGAAGGAAAAGGGTCGAGCGCCGTATTCGCCAAGGCCTTATGATTAATCAGTCTTGCAACGAATCGAAACGCGTTTTTCAATCGCTCCGCGTCGCGCTGGTCGCTCAACATGTCGAAGTTCACTTCTGGCTCAATGAAATGAGAGGAACTCTTGAGCGAGACAGTTCCTGTCGAATAGACGCGATTAACCCAGAAATTGAGCGTCCCTAGGCGTTTGCCAATGGGATGCCAGGCAGATTTCGCCAGAACCGAGATGGCCATATCGGTAGGCGGGCAACCGTCGTGACCGGATGAATACCGAGCATGCATCTGGATATATCCGGTCGCGGTCGGCAACATCCGATCCTCTGGCTTCAAGTACGCCGAGATGGCGACCCCGGCATGCTCCTGCAGGTTTTTTCCGACTCCTTTAATATCTGCGATGACTTGAATGCCGAGCTCTGATAAGGGTTTAGCCGGGCCAATACCGGATCGCATCAGTATTGCGGGCGAATGAATAGCGCCAGCACATAGGACCACAGTTGGTGCGCTATAGGATTGGCGACGACCGGTCTTACTCTCAGTATCGACGCCAGTTATTTTGCGACCTGAAAGAGTTAGTTTTACGACCGTAGTTTCTGCCAAAATTGTAAGATTTGTCCGAGCGCGGACACTCTCTGGCAAATAAGCCATCGCAGCTGACACTCGGCGACGATTGAGGTTTGTTAGTGGAACAACTGAGTGGCCATCGCGGAACTCACCGTTGAAGTCAGGCCAGAAGGGTATATTTTCATCTTCAAAAGCCGTCGACACCGCGTTCACGAATCCTGACCACTCTCCTTTGTCGGCACGGCTAATCGGCAACGGCCCGCTGTTGCCGTGGAAGTGATCGCGAAAGTCCAGATCGCATTCGAGTCGGCGGAAATATGGCAGGACGCCTTCCCAATCCCAACCCGTTGCCCCGGTGGAGGCCCACTCATCATAATCGGCGGGTCCACCCCGATTGGCGACTTGAGCGTTGATACTGGAGCCTCCACCTATGACTCGAGCTTGCTCATAGTGCACACGTCTGTCGCTATTTCGCGCAACGGCTGCAGTAAGTGACGGCCACTGATATCGTTGATTGTAGTAAGCGCGCGTCGGGTTCCCATCTAGAATATCATCAGGAATTTCGTTGGGGAGAAAGTCAGGCCCAGCTTCGACGAGCAGGACGTGACTACCATCGGCCGACAACCTGTTCGCCATAACGCATCCGGATGAGCCACCACCTACAATTATATAGTCAAAAAGCAACGATTTCTCCCCATCTTGCGGCAGCAAGCTAGCACAGTTCTAGAGCGGAAATTTGCGAATGAGATCATTCCTGGGCAGGAAAGCCCCGATTTTTTGCAATTTCCGCAGAAACACGCGATTCTCCTGCACGTTACGAAGAGAGCGAATTCCTTCCCCTTACAGACATTAAAAGCACCCATCTTGACAGAAGCCGTGGGAAGAGTTTCCACACGCGCAATGATCGGCAGGAGTGCTGCTCCCTTGTCTTTTCGAAGTTTCGGCTGCCAGTCTTTGCAGCCGTTTCCGGTCTTCGAGTTTCGTCAGCGCTCTGCTGAAGGATTTTGAGGCGATTGCAGTGGCGCGGCTTTTTCGCGAGGCTATCTCGAGGCTGCGGCATTGCTAGCGCGTCGGACGTTCAGATTGAATCGCGAGGGATTCCAATGAGGCGTGGTTCATGATTCACCTCCGTGAGGAGGTGATTTGTCAGCACTTTGAGTCACTCACAAGGCTTCGCGCCGTGGACCAGCAGCTGACCCCACCGGATCAGCGCGCCGGCGGTAGATGCGCGATCTGCGCACCGAGCTCATAGTAGCCCTCTCTGATGGCCCGGAAGGAGGCGTTCTGCGCCGGGGACACGGGCAGGAACATCGCATCGAGCCGCAGCTCGCCGCTGATATGGCGGGCGAGCTCGCGGCCGAACACGGTGCCCGGCGCGATGCCTCGTCCGTTGAAGCCCGTCAGCGCGATCATGTTTTCCGCTGGGGCGTGAAGGCGTGGTAGATGGTCGTTCGTCATGCCGATCCGACCGTACCACTCATGCTCCAGCTCGACCTCACCGACCTGCGGGAAGAGCGCCCGGATACGCCGCCGTGCCCAGTTGCGATGGATCACGGTTCCGGCGCCGCGGAGCGCGCCGACGCTGCCGACGATGAGGCGGCCGGCATTATCTGTGCGAAAGGCGGTCAGCACGGTGCGGGTGTCCCATGCGCCGTGCCCTTCGGGCAGAATCGTGTGGCGAATTCTGTGGCTCAGCGGCGCAGTCGCAACATGGAAGAAGGGGAGCACCACTTGCTCGCCACGCAGCTCGGGGAAGATGCGCGACGTGTAGGTGTCGGTCGAAAGAACCGCCCACTTCGCCCGGACGGTTCCACCTTGCGTGGCGAGCCGCCAGAGGCGGCCCTCGCGCCCGATGTGCTCGACCGGGCTCGCCGTAAAGACGGTCGCGCCGGCGGCAATCGCCGCACCAGCGAGGCCGCGCACATAGGCGAGCGGTTGGATCGTCCCGGCACGCAGGTCGAGGAGGCCTCCGGGGAAGGCCGAGGTGCCTGTCTTGGCACGCGTCTCCCCGGCGTCGAGGATGTGCACCGGGGCGCCGAGCGCCTGCCACTGCCGAGCTCGCTCCGCGATTTCGGCAACGCCCTTCTTATCGGCTCCACAATGGATCGTGCCGGCCCGCTTCAGCTCGCACTGCAAGTTGTGCTTGTCGACGATCTCGAAGACGGTGCGTGGGGAATCGCGCAGCAAATTAAGCAAACGATCGCCATAGAGCGGACCGAGCGTCTCCTTGAGCGCCGAGGGCATAACCCAAAGGCCCGCATTCACCAACCCGGTGCTTCGCCCGGCGGCGCCAAAACCAATTTCGGCTGCCTCAATCACGACAACGTCCAGGCCCCGCTCGGCAAGGTGCAGCGCAGTGGACAACCCGGTGTAGCCGGCGCCGACGATCGCGACATCGGCGACGAGGTTGCCTCGCAGATTCTCCGTTGCAGGCGGCGGCGGAGCTGTCCGCTCCCAAAGCCCATGGGACCGTCTATCGTTCAGCATTCATCCGCTCTCATAAGGCTGGACGCTGGCTCAGTGCGCACACAACTCAGGGCGCCCGGCAGGAGACTTAGCTCGCTGCCGGGCAGGTGCGCCTTGGGAGGAGGCGTATCTTCGCAAACGTTCTGAACCAGCCGCATCAGGCCCGCTTACAATAAGAGGACCGGACCGCTCAGAGCGCCCTTACTGAATGTAGCGCATGTAAATGGCCGATCTATTCGAATCTTCCGCGTTCACGCAGGAAATCGGCTTTGTGCGGCGACATGTGCATAAAAGCGGAGGTAGGCGAGCGCGTCGGCTCTAGGAAGCAATGACGCCCGTCAGCATAATGGTCTCCTCGCGGATGGCCAATTCACCCTAGACCGCATCGTCTCCTGCACTCGATTTCACCAACATGCTGCGATGAGTACCTTTATCTGTCACCATCTCCGCACCAGGTGGAAGGTAAGGGGCCACAGCGTGTTCCGTTTCGCCAAGGGCAGAAACCGACGTGATCGACCAATCAATCAAGGCAACGGCGTGCTGAAGTATCGCGTCGGTCTGAGGGCGGCTCGGGGAAGCGGCGATGACGTGTCCGATCGTGTCTCGGTAATCGCCTTCCCTGACGATAGGTGTCTTAGGCTGAACATGCAATTTGACCTCCGAGACACCTTCTACGGCAGCCGCTCGACTGGCGCCATCAATCCAATCGAGGATGCCATCACCCTCCGGGAGGAGGAACCGAGCGCCCGCGACATGCGAACGCGTACTTCGCAAATCCGATTCTTCGCCGATAACCACTTTGATGTGCTCGGTAACTAGATCGATACCATAAACCAATTTAACCATTTGAGGACCGGGCGCGCCAGCAAGACGCGGATTGACCTCGATGACGACTGGGCCACGCCTTGTCCAGCGGAATCCAATGTTCGATGGCCCCCAGCCAAGGCTGAGAGCTTCCAAACAGCTTAGCGATACATCGGCGATACGCTGCTGCTCGACGTCAGTAAGCACCGCTGGATAGGTGCACCCACGATGGACAAAATGCGGTGGGCGCCCGAAGTCAGCGCCGCCAATTCCAATGACCTCATTCCCCATTATGTCAGCCCAATAATAGGGGCCTTGTGCGAATTCTTCGACCAGTATCCTGGGCGAAGCCCGCCATTTGTGCTTCCCGCCCAACAGATGGATCGTATGTTTTGCTAGTTCGTCGACGTCGCGGCACAATAGGACACCGCTGCTGCCGCTGCCCACGGCAGGCTTAAGAATTACCGGGAGGTTGATTTCCGCGGCACAGCTTTGTACGTCCGCGGCATTCGATGCTAAGCGATAGGCCGGCATAGGAACGCCGGCCTCCGCGAGGATCTGACGTTGAGTGAATTTATCGCAGCATCGTTCAATCGAACTGGGGTTCGGCCCTGGCAGAGCGAAGGATCGGCATAGCTTACCAACTGTAGCATAGGCTAACTCATCGAGACCCGTAAAGCCGGTGATGCCAGCAATATCATAAGTTGCACGCACCCGGGAACATTCGCTGATCAGGGCATCGAGGTTGTCCGTATCGACGCGGATTGTCTCCATATCGTCTGCTGCAAGATAATCGTACTGGGTTGGGTCAGCCGACAAGGTAATTGGATGAAGGCCAAGACGCTTGGCCGCTTTAACGTATAGCTCACCAGTACTTCTGTTGCCTTCAACCAGGATGAGAGCTCTTTTTGTCATTGCCGTCGATCTCCGCAGTGTGCAGTGCGACGGCCTGGGAGTAAACAGGCGTCGACTTGTTGTTCGGCCTGACGTCAGCCTCCAAGAGAAGCTACCATGCTCAGCGATCTGATCTCGCGAAGATTTTGTAAAGTTAGCTGAATGATTTGTTGCGATTTTTGACCACCCGGCTGGGATCCGGTTGGCTCTCGCTGAATAGTCGCTGGGGCGGTGCTTGCCTGTCTCCGTTTTTTTGGCCAGCAGCCGTCGGCGCGCTGATGAGGCCGTCGATGTCGCCGGCTACCGTACGCGCACTTTGACAGGACCTTCAACATCAGCAGATCACCGGTCCGCGAGCGGGCTAGATATCGACGAGGCAAAGCCAGTGGATGGAGGAGCAGGGCTCAGCGCCAATCAGCGACGCACGGATGACGCCGGGCATCGCCTCGAGACTACTTAGCGGGCATGAGCACGCGACACTCCCTCGTGTCACCTTGCGCCCGATGCAGATCACGACGTCCTGGTCGATCGTCGCCTAGAAAGGGGCAAGCAGGAGACGCACTGGAATGCTTGGAATGCCCGCTCGCTGGCCGACGACACGACATGGGTAATCCTCGACCGGATGTTGTTCGTGAGGCTCAGCCGCAAGACCACCTCGATCTCGATGCACGCGCTGGACCGGTGGGAATATCCGGCGAGATTGACAACCTTGTGCCCTCCCGCAGCTTTCAGGGGAGTAGGGGGCTCATGCGCCTGCATCCGGCTTGGTTCAATTTTTCCAAATCGCAACTACGGGTTCTCAACATTTCTGAAAGTTACGACGAGAGATACTGTGCCGGTCGGGTGCTAGGTCAGCGTTCTGGTGCGCGATGTGCCCTGTGAAGACCCCAAACCAGCATCGACGACTAAACCTCCGCCGCAAGACTTCCCGACGGCGGATTGGCGACTAGCAATAACGATCGGATCGATTCACGGCGGGCTCGCTGTTGCCCGAACCAGACAAGGGTTGTGAGATCCGGATGCCAATATTTCTGGTCTGCACGTAGCCATCAAGGGCTTCCTGACCCTTTTCCCTACCGTAGCCAGACTTCTTCACTCCACCGAACGG
>NZ_RZSU01000141.1:0-14204 GCF_003997585.1 Mesorhizobium sp. M5C.F.Cr.IN.023.01.1.1
CATGAATCCCGGCGCCGATGCGGCGACCGTCACGTACGATGAGGCCCGCACGGATAGCGTGGCGATCTCCAAAGCGGTTGAGGAGTGCGGCTTCCATTGTGGCGGCGAGATTGTGCCGCGGCACGTCTGCAGCCCGGGCACTACCGTCCTGCCTCCGGGGCACCCCCGCGCGCCTTCGGACGCACACGCCGAGCACCATCCCCCGCAACATGCCGCAACCGTGCCCGCCGCCGCTCCTGCGCATGACGCGATAGCTCACGAGATGGGGCACGCACCCGGCATGGACATGCAGGACATGGTGCGCGACATGCGCAACCGTTTCATCGTCAGCCTGGTCTTCACCCTGCCGATCTTTGCCATGGAGCCGATGGGCCTGGGCGAGCCGTGGTTTCAACCGCCTGCGGGAGTGGACATGGACCTCGCCATGTTCTTTCTCGCGAGCGCAGCGATCCTCTACCCGGTCTGGCCGTTCGTCATCGCGGCCTGGCGCGCCCTGCGCAACGGCATCCTCAACATGGCCGTGCTGGTGGTCCTGAGCGTCGGCACAGGCTACCTGTTCAGCATCGGAACGACGTTTTTCTTCGAAGGCCCCCAATTCTATGAAGCCGCGAGCGTGCTGCTTGTCTTTATCCTGCTCGGACACTGGCTCGAGATGCGGGCCCGCGCCGGCGCCTCCGCCGCGATCAGGGCGCTGCTCGACCTCGCACCGCCCAAGGCGGTAGTGCTGCGCGACGGCGAGGAAGTCGAGGTCGCAACCGCCGACGTCGCACTCGGCGACATCGTGGTCCTGCGCCCTGGCAACAAGCTCCCTGTCGACGGCGAGGTGATCGAGGGCGAGTCTACCATCGACGAATCGATGCTCACCGGCGAGTCGATGCCAGTCACGAAGCGCGTGGGCGACACGGTAATCGGCGCGACGATCAACAAGAGCGGCACGCTGCGCTACCGCTCGACGAAGGTCGGCGCGGACACGGCCCTGGCCCAGATCGTCAAGCTGGTCCAGGAGGCGCAGAACTCCAAGGCTCCAGCTCAGTTGCTCGCCGACCGCGCCGCGCAATGGCTGGTTCTGGCGGCGATCGTTGTCGGGCTGGCGACATTCGCCGTCTGGTTCTGGTGGCTCGGCCAGCCGCTGCTGTTCGCGATGACGCTTACCATCACGGTCTTCGTCATCGCCTGCCCCGACGCCCTGGGGCTTGCCACGCCGATGGCGGTGATGGTCGGCACCGGGCTCGGAGCCGCCAATGGCATCCTCTTCAAGAACGCGGCGGCGCTGGAGGAGGCAACCAAGCTCGACGTCATCGTATTCGACAAGACCGGCACGCTGACAATGGGGCAGCCGAGAGTCGTCGAGGTCGTGCCGGCGTCCGATACCGTGGCCGACGAAGTCTTGCGCGTGGCAGCCGCAGTCGAGCGGGGATCGGATCACCCGCTCGCGCTGGCGATCGTAGAGCGTGGTGAAGGCCTCGAGATCCTGTCCGTCGAGAACTTTCTCAACATCGAGGGCAAGGGTGCCAGCGCCAGGGTCGCCGGCGAGCAGGTCTTCCTGGGAAACCGGCGCCTGATGGACGAACAAGGGATCGATCTGCAAGCGCTTGGCGAAACGGCAGAGGCGCTCAAGGGCGACGGCCGTACGGTCGTCCATGTCGCTCGATCCGGCAATCTGCTGGGGCTGGTCGCCATCGCCGACGCCCCGCGCCCGACTGCTTCTGCGACGATCAAGAAGCTCCACGAGCAGGGTGTTCGCATCGCGATGCTCACGGGCGACAACGCCGGGACAGCCCAGCGCATAGCCGGCGTGCTCGGCATTGACATCGTGCTCGCCGACGTCCTGCCTGGGCAGAAGGCCGAGAAGATCAAGCAGCTGCAGCAAGAGGGCCTCAAGGTTGGCATGGTCGGTGATGGCGTCAACGACGCGCCGGCGCTGACCCAGGCCGACGTCGGCTTCGCCATCGGCGCAGGCACGGACGTGGCGATCGAAAGCGCCGACATCGTGCTGATGAAGAGCGACCCCTATGACGTGGTCGGGGCGATGACCCTGTCGCGGGCGACGTTGCGCAAGATGCATCAGAACCTGTGGTGGGCGGTAGGATACAACGCCATCGCCTTCCCGCTCGCGGCGGGCGTGTTCTATCCGTTCCTCCTCAGCCCCGAGATTGCGGCGCTCGCGATGTCGGGCAGTTCGGCGCTGGTCGCCGTCAACGCCCTCCTGCTGAAGCGGACCAGGCTCGAAGGCATCCGTCCACCCGCCGCGCCGACGGGGAACGGCGAGGCCGTCGCGCTGACCAGCGGCGCCACCGCATGAGCACGGCCGCAAAAGGTCCTTTGGCCGCGTTGCTGGCCGCCGCGTTCATCGTCGCGCTCGGTTACGGCATCTACCTGCCAGTCCTTCCGACGATGGTGGAACAGCTTGCAGGCTCTGCGGACCCGATATTGAAGGCCCGGCACATAGGAGTGCTAACGGCCGCCTTTGTGGCCGCATCAGTGCCTCTCGCTTTCCTTTGGGGGCGCGCGTCGGATTCGATTGGGCGCAGACCCATACTCGTCGTTGGCCTGATCGGCTTCGCCGTGACTCTGGCGGCGTCTGCCTTCGCGTGGAGTCTGCCCGCTCTTTATGTCGTTCGACTCTTGAACGGGGGCTTCGCTGCGGCCATCGCACCCACGGCACTTGCGTTTATAGCCGACACGGAATTCGACAATCGCCGCGCCAGAGCCTTCGGCTGGATCAGCATGGCGTCGATTGCCGGATTCCTGGTCGGCCCGATGCTCGGCGGCTTCGCTGCCGAATTGGCGCCTACAAGTGACGCACTGACGTTGCAAACTATCCCGTTCCTGCTTGCTCTCGCCGCGGCCGCCGGTGCCTGGATCGCGCTTCCTGGAGGCCGGCCGCCAATGTGCCTCGCCGCAAGCGAGCAACCAGGTTCATCGGGATTCATATCCGGCGAGATACGGTTGCTCGTTCTAGCGGCGGCTGCTGCAGCGGGACTTGGCGCGTTCGAGGTGGGTTTCACGCTACGCAACGAAGAACTGGCAATGTCTCGGGGCGCGCTGGGTCTCATGTTTGCGACCTGCAGCGTGGTCATGTTCGCGGTGCAAGGCCTGATCTTCTCGCCGATCATAACACCGACGGCCGCCAGGAGGCTTGTTGCTCCTGCCTTCGTGGCGATGGGGATTGGCCTTGCCGCTATTCCTGCAATCGCCAGCTTCGGCCAGATACTGCTGGCGGTTTCCGTTGTCGCGGCTTCCGCCGGGGTAGTCGGCCCGCTGCTCGCCTACTGGATATCCTTGGTTGCAGGGCGGAGCCATGGCGTGGAACTTGGCATCCAGTCCGCGGTCGTCAGTTTCGGACAGTCGGCGGGCTCTGCCGGCGCTGGTCTGCTGTTCGGCCTGCGGGGGCCGTATGACGGAGCGTTCCTGGCATTTGCAGCGGCAATGGCGATCGCGGCGGCGGCAAGCCTGACGCTGCCGCATCGGTTGGCGATCGCGGGAATTGCCCCACGGACAGAGGCCGGCAGGAGCGTCCCGCAATGAGAAGTCCCAGGATCCGGCCTGTTGCCAGGAGAATTCCATGAATCGACCCGGCTCGCATTCGCTTCAATTCCTCGGCGCGGCCGGAACAGTGACCGGTTCGCGGTACTTAGTCGAAACGAACGGACACCGCATCCTGGTCGATTGCGGGCTTTTCCAGGGCTACAAGCAGCTACGCGACCGCAATCGCGCGCCGTTCCCGGTGCCGCCCGAATCGATCCAGACAGTGCTGCTGACGCACGCGCATCTCGATCATTCCGGCTACATACCCGCCCTCGTGCGCGATGGCTTCCGCGGCCGGGTGATCTGCACGCCCGCCACCGCGGAATTGTGCTCCCTGCTGCTTCCCGACAGCGGGCACCTTCAGGAAGAAGAGGCAAGGTATGCCAGGAGGAAGGGCTATTCGAAGCACGCAGACCCTAGGCCTCTCTACACTGTCGAAGACGCGAAAGCTTCACTCGAACATTTCGTGACGCAGGATTTCGGCGCTGAGCTCGACCTGGGGCGTGGCATCCAAGCACGGTTCCTTCATGCCGGGCACCTTCTCGGCGCCGCCCAGATACGCCTCGACGTCGCCGGCACGCTCCTGCATTTCAGCGGCGATCTCGGGCGTCCACAGGACCCGCTGATGCGGCCACCCGAGCAGTTGCGTGAGGCCGACATTCTGGTGTGCGAGTCGACCTACGGTAATCGCAGGCATCCGCGCATCGACGCGGAGGCGGAGCTCGCCCCGGTGATCCGGCGCGTCGCCGGCCGAGGGGGCGTGATCGTGATCCCGGCGTTTGCGGTGGGCCGTGCGCAAGGCATAATGCTCAACATCGCTCGCCTTCGACAGAGCGGCGCCATCCCGGCTCTGCCTGTTTTCCTCAACAGTCCGATGGCAATCGACGCCACTGACATCTACCATCGTTTCCACGACGAGCACCACGTCAGCCTCGACGAATGCCGCGCTATGTATTCTATCGCGACACTGGTGCGATCGGTCGAGGACTCCAAGGCGCTGAACCTCAGGCGCGGCCCGATGATCATCGTATCGGCAAGCGGCATGCTCACGGGTGGGCGCGTGCTGCACCATCTTCAAGCTTTCGGAACCGACCCGCGCAACGCGATCCTGCTTTCCGGTTTCCAGGCCGGCGGCACGCGTGGTGCAGCCCTAGCGGCAGGTGCGGATCACTTGCGGATGTTCGGGCGCGATGTTCCGGTCCGTGCGGAGGTCGTGCAACTGGAAAGCTTCTCCGGCCACGCCGATGCGGACGAGATTCTCGAATGGCTTCGGCACGCCAGCCGCACCCCCAAAATGACATATCTCACGCACGGCGAACCCGACGCGGCCGACATATTGCGCGGCCGCATCAATCGCGAAGTCGGATGGCGGGCGCGCGTTCCCGAGCATCTCGAGCGGATTGACCTGGAGCAGCCCGTATGAACGAGCAACACAACCGGTTGCGCCTGGTCCGGGCAGGCATCGACACGTACCAGCAGCCCGTTGTTTACATGCATCGCGACTGCCACGTGTGCCGTTCCGAAGGTTTCACCGCGCTCACGCGTGTTCTGGCGCGCAGCGGCGATCGCGAAGTGATTGCCACGCTCAACGTGGTGGTCGACGATCATCTTGCGCTCGATGTGGCTGCGTTGTCCGAAGCTGCGTGGAAAGTACTTGAGCCCGGTCAGGACGCATGGGCCACATTCTCCCATGCGGAGCCGCCGGCGTCGGCACCGGCGTTGCGTGCAAAGGTCTTCGGCCAGCGGCTCGGCGAGACGGATTTCCTTGCCCTTATGCGCGATGCGGTGGCGAGCCGGCTGTCGGACATCGATCTGACCGCGTTCGTCACGGCCTGTGCAGGTGAGCGATTGGACAACAGCGAGACGATTGCACTCACCAAGGCGATGCTGGCAGTCGGAGAGCGCATCGACTGGGGCGGCGGCGTGGTGCTGGACAAGCACTGCGTCGGCGGCCTGCCGGGAAATCGCACTACCCCGATCGTCGTTGCCATAGTTGCCGCCGCTGGTCACCGGATCCCCAAGACTTCCTCTCGTGCCATCACGTCGCCGGCCGGCACCGCCGACGCCATGGAGGTCATGGCGCCGGTGACACTGAATATCGATGCGATGCGACGCGTGGTCGAGCGGGAAGGGGGCTGCGTCGTATGGGGTGGAAATGTTCGGCTCAGCCCGGCTGACGATATTTTGATCCGTATCGAGCGGCCGCTCGACTTCGATAGCGACGGGCAATTGGTGGCAAGCGTATTGTCCAAGAAGGCTGCTGCTGGCGCCACGCATGCCCTCATCGACGTCCCGGTCGGGCCGACCGCCAAGGTCCGTTCCGCAGCGGCAGCTGCATCCCTCGAGGCAAGGCTGCTTGTGACGGCGCAGGCTCTCGGACTGCACCTCACAGTGCTGCGTACTGACGGCCTGCAGCCTGTCGGCTATGGCATCGGCCCGGCGCTTGAGGCGCGCGACGTGCTGAGCGTTCTGCGCAACGATGCGGAGGCACCGCGCGATCTCCGCAGCCGCGCGCTAGACCTTGCCGGGGCGCTGCTCGATGCTGTGCCTGCCGCTCGGCCCGGCAAGGGGCGCGCGCAAGCCTGCGCCTTGCTCGACAATGGCGCAGCGCTCGCCAAATTCCTCGCGATCTGTGAGGCGCAGGGCGGCTTCACCGAACCAAAACCCGCGCCACACATCCGTCCGGTTCTCGCCAGCCGTACAGGCCGGATCCAGCGGATCGACAACCGCCGGCTTGCACGGATCGCGAAGCTCGCTGGCGCACCCGGCAGCACCGCCGCCGGAATTTACTCCCGCGTTCGGATCGGGGGCAGCGTCAGCTCCGGCGAGCCACTGTTTCACGTACACGCTCAAACGCCGGGAGAACTGCACTACGCGCTTGGATACGCCGCCGCTCATCCCGACGTCTTCGAAGTTGGAGCAGCCGAATGAATGGATCCCCGTGCCCTCGCAGAACAACGGGCAGTGTGAAGCCATGACGCGCCCGCTGCTTTTTGCGCTGCCCGGCAACGAAGCCATAACCAGAACATTGGCTGGCGAACTCGAAGGAGAAATTGGCCTGTTGGAGATCCGGCACTTTCCCGACGAGGAAACCTACCTGCGCTTCGGCACAGATGTGGCCGGCCGCTCCGTTGTCCTTGTCTGCGCGCTCGATCGTCCCGATGCAAAGTTTCTGAAGCTTGCCTTCGCCGCCGCCACGGCCCGTGAACTTGGAGCGAGGTGCGTTGGCCTGGTTGCCCCCTATCTGGCCTACATGCGCCAGGACAAGCGTTTCCTTCCCGGCGAAGCGGTGACGTCGACCGTCTTTGCCCGCTTGCTCTCGACCGAGATCGACTGGCTGACAACCGTAGATCCGCATCTTCACCGATACCCCGCCCTCGACGCGATCTATACGACCCCAACGCGGGTGGCGCATGCGGCGCCGCTTCTAGCTGGCTGGATCAAATCGAATTTGGCCCGGCCGCTTCTGATCGGCCCGGACGTCGAAAGCGAGCAGTGGGTTGCCGCCGTGGCTGACATTGTGGGCGGGCCATACCGAATCCTCCGCAAGGAGCGGCGGGGAGACCACGAGGTGGAGATCAGCGTTCCTGACCTCCTACTGTTTTCCGAGCGTGTCCCGGTTCTCGTCGACGACATCGTTTCCAGTGGCCGTACGATGATCGAAACCGCCCGACACTTGCGTGAGCAGCATCTGCCGCCCGTCGTTTGCGTGGCAGTGCATGCGCTTCTTTCGGACCAAAGCTATCGCAGTCTGAAAGATATAGCTTCCGTCGTTGTGACGACCAACTCAGTTCCTCATTCATCGAATGCGATCGATCTGACGCCGGTCATTGCCCAGGCCGTCAGGGAGTTGATTTGATCGGGAGAATGATCCCCAGGTGGTTGGAAGGAGAAGGATCATGTTCAGCAGGAGTCGAAACGTCGTCGCAAAGGGGACGACCGGACTGATGCACTAGTTGCGCGCTCATGTGAAGCGGTTCGGATGGCGGTCAAGGCGGTTGACGTTCCTTGTCGGTGCATTTGTAGCGGTGTTCGCCGCGGCTTCGGGCGCCGATGAGAACTACAAAGAGGTGCACGGCCTCGGCGTCTATCTAGGTATCGTGCCGGCGGGTATTGTGCGGGGCCACCTGGATAGTCATCCCGAAGGTGCCATGCATGGGGCGCACCTCGGGGGAGACACCAATACCACATGGCCATCGCCATCTTTGACGCCAACACCGACGCTCGTATCGAGAATGCGCGGGTTGCGGCGAATGTATCGGGGCTTGGGCATGTCGGGATACAGAACATCGAGCTCGAGCCGATGCAGATCGCCCGGACCGTCACCTACGGCAATTTCGTCGATCTGCCGGGCAACGACCGCTACGACATCAAGCTCGACATCATGCTCCCTGGGCGGGAATCTCCCTTGCGCGTCGACTTCACCTATCAGCATGCGCAGTAAGTCGATGGGGCCCGGCAATCGCGCCTGAGAGAGTTCAACGGGCCTGCCGAGCGCGGTCCAGCGACTTTGGCTTATCGGCCGACAGGTTGGCAACCAATAGATGGAGCGACCAGTACAAGCCGAGTTACGGCATTCTTTCGCAACGATTCCAAGGTTGCGGGGTCTCGTTGGAAATTTGATTTGCGTCAATGCCTGTTCGTTGGAAGGGCCTATCGTGGTATAAGGGGAACTGGAAGGTTTGGATGCCATGTTCTTGCGATCATGGTCACGTTGGCAGGATAGCAGAAGCGCGTTCGGCGCGGCTGTTGTCGCGTTCGTCCTTGCTTCGTTGCTGACCACGGTGCTTGGGGCCTCCAGCGCCCACGCGTGCGATGCCGGTGAGCCAATAAGCAATTCGTGGGAAGAGAAGGCGCCGCCTGAAGTGTTTCAGGTGACTGCTCTAGCAGTGCCGTGCTCCGATATTGTCCGAGGCCAGGGCGACGAGAGCTGCATTGGCGAGCACTGCACCGCTTGCCTGGGCGGAAATTGTTTTGGGGGTCCGATCGCTGCCCCGCTCATAACAGTAGGCTTCAGTCCTGAAGCAGGCGCTTGCGTCCATGTCTTTCCTGAACAGACGCGCCCCGCGCTGACCAAGCCTGACGCCGTCTTCCGACCTCCTCGTTTGCTTCGCTGAGGCCCGGCCGGCGGGGGAATATCCCCGCCGAGCCGGGTGCACGCCGGCAGAGACTTGCCTGGCGTGGAAGCGGCATCTTCGCGGAGACGGCCCACATACATCGTCGCCGCTGCCGGGGTCTAGGAGCACCAAACGATGACACAGCATGACCACGCCACAATGTCGCATGCGCTCGGCGCGCACGCATCTGCTCGGACAGGTACGCTCGCCAAGGATCCGATCTGCGGAATGATGGTCGACAAGGCGACGGCGCTGACCGCCGAGCGTGGCGGGCGGACGTATTATTTCTGCAGCCAAAACTGTCTGCGCACGTTCCAGGACCCCGAGCACGAGCTGAAGTCGATGCGGACGCGGGTCGCGATCGCCCTGACCGGCGTGCTGGCGCTCGCTGTCCTGCGCGCGGGAGCCTTCATCGCGTTGGCCGCTGGCGCTACCCTGCTCACATGGGTGCCGATCCCGGCGCTGCCATGGTTCACGTGGGGTGTCTGGCTTTTCATTCTCGTCACTCCGGTGCAGTTCATCGGCGGATGGAGCTTCTACGTTGGCGCGTGGCAGGCAATCCGCACCCGTTCGATCAACATGGATTTCCTGATCGCGCTCGGCACCACGGTGGCCTACCTCTACAGCGTCGTCGTCGTCTTCGCGCCTGAAGCTCTGCCCGTGAAGGTCGAAGAGCGCGACGTCTACTTCGAGGTCTCCGCCGTCATCATCGCCTTTGTTCTCCTCGGCAAATACATGGAGGAGATCATCAAGAAGCGATCATCGGCGGCGGTCCGCCGGCTCATGGATCTCAGGCCTGCCGTCGCGCATGTCGTGCGCGACGGGGTCGAAATCGAAATACCCGCCGAACAGATCATGGCCGGAGAGACTGTTGTGGTCCGGCCCGGCGAACGCGTCCCGACCGATGGCGAGGTGATCGAGGGAAGCTCCTCGGTCGACGAATCCATGCTCACCGGCGAATCCATGCCGGTGGAGAAGTCTGCCGGAGCGAGCTTGATCGGAGCCACGCTCAACCGCACCGGCATGCTGCGCTTCCGGGCCACTCGTGTGGGCAAGGATACCGCTCTTTCACAGATCATCAGGATGGTCGAGGAGGCGCAAGCCAGCACCGCGCAGGTGCAAAGGCTTGCTGACCAGGTGACGCAGTACTTCGTGCCAGCGGTGGTTGGCGTGGCGGTGCTGGCCTTCGCCGGCTGGTGGATTGCCGGCGATTTCCCGCAGGCGCTGCTCGCTTTCATTGCCGTCCTCATCATCTCCTGCCCCTGCGCCCTCGGCGTGGCGACGCCGGCGGCGCTCATGGTCGGTGTCGGTAAGGGAGCCGAAGCCGGTATTCTGATCCGCGGGGCCGAGGTTCTCGAACGCGCAAGGAAGTTGAATGTCGTCGTCTTCGACAAGACAGGCACACTGACGCGTGGCGAACCCACCGTAACGGACGTTATTCCCCTTGGCGGCGACAGCGACGCCGAGGTCCTGCGTTTGGCGGCGGCGGTGGAGGTTGGTTCGGAACATCCGCTGGGCGAGGCGATTGTGCGCGCAGCCTCGCACCGCGGACTTGACCTTCCTCCAGTAACGAATTTCGAGGCGCTCGCTGGACACGGAATCCGCGGGCACATCGATGAGCGCCATGTGATTCTTGGTAACAGGCACTTCTTCCATTGCGAAGGGATCGACGTCAGCAGTGCCGACGAGGCGATGCGACGGCTCGAGCAGGAAGGCAAGACGGCCATGATCGTCGGTTTCGACGGCAAGCCAATCGGCATCATTGCCGTGGCCGATACTTTGAAGCCCGAGGCCAAGGAGACGGTCGCCGCTCTCCGAGACGAAGGTATCGAGGTCGTTCTTTTGACTGGCGACAACGAGCGCACGGCAATAGCCATTGCGCGTGAACTCGGTATCGATCGTGTGATCGCCGAAGTGCTCCCAGGCGACAAGGCGAAGATCATCAAGGGCCTCCAGGCCGAGGGTAAAATGGTCGCCATGGTCGGCGATGGCGTCAACGATGCGCCGGCACTCGCGACCGCAGATATCGGGATCGCGATCGGCTCGGGCTCGGACGTGGCGAAGGAGACGGGCGGGATCATCCTGATCAAGGACGACGTGAGGGAGGTCGTGATGGCAATCCGCCTGTCCCGTGCAACCCTTCGCAAGATCAAGCAGAATCTTTTCTGGGCCTTCATCTACAACGCGGTCGGTATTCCGATTGCCGCGCTCGGGCTTCTCAACCCCATTGTCGCCGCGGCGGCGATGGCGCTGAGCTCGCTGTCGGTGATCGTCAATTCGGCCCTGTTGAAACGAGCCAAGATCTCCTTGGCGTGATCTGGGAGAGCGAGATGAATACTAAGCCGCTTCAAAGTTCCACCGATGCCGGGCACGGGCCGGACGCCGGAAGGGCGCCCGGACCATATCGTCTGGCCTGGGCATGCCTGCCGGTGATGCTGGCACTGAGCGGGGCAGTCCTTATTCTGTTCGGTGTCTCATGGTGGACGGCGCTCACCGTCGTTCTGCTGCTCGCCTGCCCGGCAGCGATGGCGACGGCAGCCTACATCGGGTTCCAACCGTTCCCGGACGTTCCGGGGTTACGTCGAGACCAGCGCAAGCCGGGCCAATGATGGATCGTTGGCGCAACATCCCAGGAGTGATCAATGTCTACTCATGAGCATTCACACAATGGCCAGCCGCAAGGCTCGTTCCTTGCATCGCGGGCGGGACTCGTCCTGCTCGCCTTCCTTGCGATCGGCGGCTTTCTGCTCTTCAGCGAGCATCGCGCCCATGTACTTGGAACGCTCTTCTACGTGCTGCCCTTCGCCTGTCTCCTCATGCACATGTTCATGCATGGTGGGCATGGACACAGCGGCCACGGTGCTCACCGCAACAGCGACGAAAGGAACCCGTCATGAACGCCGCGACGCCGGCCTACGGGTTCTGGGGACTGGTGATCGTCAACTCGCTGGTCTTCATTCTTTTTGCCTACAGCTTCTTCAAGCCGCGGACCGATCGCGACTGGCGATCGTTCGGAGCGTTCAGTGCGTTCCTGGTCGCCCTGTTTGCGGAGATGTACGGCTTTCCGCTCACCATCTATTTCCTCTCCGGGTGGCTGCAGTCCCGCTACCCCGGCGTCGACTGGCTTTCCCATGATGCCGGGCATCTCACCGAGATGATGTTCGGCTGGCGGGCCAATCCGCATTTCGGGCCGTTCCACCTGCTGAGCTTTGTGTTGATCGGCGGCGGGTTCTGGCTGATCGCAGTCGCCTGGAGGGCGCTCTATGAAGCCCAGCAGCACCGATCTCTCGCGACGACCGGGCCGTACGGCCATGTCCGGCACCCGCAATATGTCGGTTTCATCCTGGTGATGCTCGGTTTCCTCGTTCAGTGGCCGACGCTGCTCACGCTGGCCATGTTTCCGGTGCTGACTGTCATGTATGTGGGGTTGGCGCGCAGCGAAGAGCAGGAAGCGATCGCCGAATTCGGCGATGCATATCGCGCCTACATGGCCGAGGTGCCGGCATTCGTACCGCGGCTGGATCGCCTGATCGCCCGGGTAAGCAGCCGTCCCGGCGAGGGCAAACCGTCATGATCGTCCTGGGCTAGTCGAGGTTTTCGGCGATGTCCCCACCAACCACATCGAGGCCGGAGGTGATGCTATCGGCGCTCAGCCCACCGGACAACCTCGTCGAAGTCGTCGAACGAAAGGGACTGGGGCACCCCGATACGATCTGCGATGCCCTTGCTGAAACGTTCTCCCGCAATCTGTGCGTTGAATATTCCCGACGCTTTGATCGCATCCTCCACCACAATGTGGACAAGGCACTCCTGTGTGGCGGTCGTTCTTCTCCCGCTTTCGGGGGTGGCTCGATGACTGCACCAATCAACATTTATCTGGCGGGGCGGGCTACGAGCCGGGTCGGAGCCGAGACCATTCCGGTGGAAGAGATCGCGGTCGAAGGATCGCAGTTGTGGCTGCGCTCCAACTTGCACGCATTGGACGCGGCGCGTGACGTTCGACTTCATGTGCTTACTCAGCCCGGCTCACGGGACCTGCAGGAATTGTTTTCCCGAACGGCTCGGATGCCGCTCGCCAACGATACCTCGATCGGCGTTGGTTACTCCCCCTTGAGCGCCCTTGAGAACCTGGTTCTCAACATCGAACGGCGCGTCAATGGACGAGACCGGAATCGCGAGCACCCGGCCTGGGGCGAGGACCTGAAGGTGATGGGGTTTCGCCAAGACAAGTCGGTACGCCTCACCATCGCCTGTGCCATGATCGGACGTTATCTCCGTCACAGAGACGATTACCTCTCCGAGAAATCCGAGCTTCGCAAGCTCTCTGCGCAACTCGCCGAGCGCTACGGGTTTTCGGACTGTGAGGTGGACATAAACGCCGCCGACGGACCGTCGGTCGGCGAGCTCTATCTCACTGTCACGGGAACCTCTGCCGAAGCCGGCGACGATGGCCAAGTGGGGCGCGGCAACAGGGTTAATGGCCTCATCACGCCTTGTCGACCGATGAGCCTGGAGGCGGCCGCGGGCAAGAACCCGATTTCGCATGTCGGCAAGATCTACAATGTTGTAGCCCGCGACATTGCCGATGCGATCGTCGGCATGCCCGAGGTGGCGGCAGCCGAGTGCCTGCTGCTCAGTCGGATCGGCGACCTGATACATCGACCAGCGATGGTGCAGGTGAAGGTCGCTACGCGGGACGGGTTGCCGATCACGGAACTCAGGCGGTCCGTCGATGAAATCGCGGTGGAGCGCTTGAGCAGGATTCCGAAGCTCGTCGACGATTTCGTCGCCGGCAGCCTGTCGATCTTTTGAGCGGAGCGTACGGCGAGCATGGCTGAAGGGGTTTTTACCGCAAGGCAGCTGACCAAGACCTACGTTTCGGGCGAGACGCAGGTACGGGCTTTGCGTGGGATCGACCTCGATATTTCCGCAGGCGAAGTAGTCGTGCTGCTCGGCCCGTCGGGCAGCGGGAAATCGACGCTGCTCAACATCATGGGCGGGCTCGATCACGCGACCAGCGGCGAGCTGTTCTTCAAGGATTTGCGGCTGACCGAGCTCGATGACTGGGGACTGACTTCCTACCGCCGTCGGCACGTCGGCTTCGTGTTCCAGTTCTACAATCTGATCCCCAGCCTGACGGCCTACGAGAACGTCGCGCTGGTGACCGAGATCTCCGAGGATCCGATGCGTCCGGAGGAAGCTCTCGCTCTCGTCGGGCTCGAGCCGCGCATGCATCATTTCCCGGCGCAGCTGTCCGGGGGCGAGCAGCAGCGCGTCGCCATTGCCCGCGCGATCGCGAAGCGTCCCGAGGTGCTGCTCTGCGACGAGCCAACCGGCGCTCTCGACTCCAGGACGGGCGTCCGGGTGATAGAGGCGCTGATGAAGGTCAACGCCGAACTTGGCACGACCACGGTCATCATCACCCACAACGCCATCATCCAGGAAGTCGCGCACCGGGTCCTGTTCTTCAGCGACGGCCAGATTTCGAAGGCCATCACCAACGAAGCGCGGCGCCCCGTCGCCGAGCTGCAGTGGTGAACGGCATGCGCTCTCTCGACA
>NZ_RZSU01000142.1:0-14113 GCF_003997585.1 Mesorhizobium sp. M5C.F.Cr.IN.023.01.1.1
CGCCCAACCCTGATGGGGGAGGGGGGTCAAATCTCTGGGGCCTCCCGGGGTCCTAACCGCTTGGGGCTCAGCGAGGGATTTTTTTTCGATGAGTGAGATTTTCGACCTGTTTGGGGACCCGGTTCCCGAAGGCTGGGGCAAGCGAGGTCGACCGCAGCACATAGCGACTGCGGCAAACCGCAACAAAGTCAACATGTTGCTGGCCTTGGGCTGGAACAACGAGCGGATCGCCCGCGCTCTGAGCATCACACCGCCGACTTTGCGGAAGAATTATTTTCGCGAGCTCAGATTCAGGGACGAGGCACGAGATCGGCCGGATGCCCGAACCGCGATGCTCTTCTGGACGCAGTTCGAGGGCGGAAGCTCCGCGGCCGGCAAGGCCTTCCGCAAGTTCGTCGAGCAGAACGACCTGATGCTCTACGGCCAGACGTCACGACCCCAGGCTGAAGAAAAGGGACCGAAGCTGGGCAAGAAAGAGCAAGCCTTGATTGATGCGCGCCAGCCTGACACCGGGTCGACGCTGGGCGATCTAATGGCCAGGCGGCAGGGTACGTCGCACTGACATGTGGGACCTGAGTTGCGTCGACTGGGAAGAGCGGATGCGGCAAGGCCTTCCGCTCATTCCCGACGGTCTCCAACTCAATGAGGCTGAGGCCGACATGGGGCTTGCGTTTTTCGATGCGCTTCCGTTGCCGGATGGTCTCGACGAGATGACGCTGGGCCAGGCAGCGGGACAGTGGTTCCGTGACCTGGTCCGCGTGATCTTCGGATCCTGGGACCCAGCAACTCGCCGGCGCGCCATCCGCGATTTCTTCGTAATGGCACCGAAGGGATCGTCAAAGACCACCTACAGCGCCGGCCTGATGCTCACGGCGATGATGATGAACAAGCGCCACAACGTCGAGGCGCTGTTTGTCGGCCCGACGCAAACGATATCTGATCGCGCCTATGATCAGGCGACCGCGATGATCAGCAAATCACCCGACTTGCAGCGCCGGTTCCACCGCAAGGATCACGAGAAGACGATCCAGTGCCTGGTCACGAACTCTGAACTGAAGGTCAAGACGTTCGCTCTCGACATTCTCACCGGAGCGATCGTGATCTTTGCCTTGGTCGACGAGTTGCACCTTCTCGGCCGCAACCAGCACACGACAAAGGTGCTGCGCCAGATACGCGGTGGCCTCGACAAGACGAATGAAGGCGTGTTGCTGATCACGACGACTCAGAGCGACGAAATCCCGGCCGGCGCGTTCAAGGATGAGCTGCACATGGCCCGCAAGATTCGCGATGGTCAGTACCGCGGCAAAGTCATCCGGTCGATGCTGCCGGTGCTCTACGAATTCCCGACCGACATCGCCAAGGACAAAGAGAAGTGGGGCGATTCGGCCAACTGGCCGATGGTGATGCCGAACCTCAGCCGCTCGATACACCTTCATGACCTGATCCCGGATTGGAACTCCGAGCGAGAAAAGGGCGACAAGCCGACCCGTATTTGGGCCTCGCAGCACCTCAACATCGAGATGGGCGTCGGCATGAAGACCGACGGCTGGCCAGGAGCCGCCTACTGGGCTCACTCCGAAGACGACACGATCACGCTGCAGTCTCTCCTCAAGCGAAGCGAAGCGGTCGTAGTCGGCATAGATGGTGGCGGGCTCGACGATCTTTACGGGCTGTCCGTTCTCGGCCGTGAACCAGCGGAGATCGAGGTGACGGTCAAGATCGCCGGTCAAGACATCGTCATCAAAATGAAGCGGTGGCTGTGTTGGAGCCACGCCTGGTGCCACCGTGGTGTTCTCGATCGGCGCCAGTCGATCGCAACGAAACTGCTGGACTTCGAAGCGGCCGGTGAACTTACGATCGTCGACGACACGATCATCAGTCTCGCCGAGAGTATTGGGGTCATTCGGCAAGTGAACGATACGGGCCTTCTTGCCTGTGTCGCCGTTGATGCGGAAGGGCCATATGGTGAACTCGTCGATGCTCTCGCTGAGATCCACATCACCCAAGAAGGCGGTCAGGTTGAAGGCGTTGGCCAGGGCTACAAGCTCATGAACGCCATCAAGACGAGCGAGGGCCGGCTGTCCAATCGAATGCTGATGCACGGCAAGTCTGGGTTGATGGACTGGTGTGTCGAGAACGTGAAGATCGAGCCGACCGCGACCGCTATCCGGGCAACAAAGCAGAACGCTGGTGACGCCAAGATCGACCCAGTGATGGCGCTTTTCGATGCGGTCAGCGTGATGGTGAAGAACCCGGTGGCGTCGGCCTCGTCGGGCTGGGACACCGATAATCTGGACGATCTCGAGGCGAAGATCGAAGCTGAAATTGCCCGAGCCGAAGCGAACGCGTTGGCAGAAGCCAAAGCCGAAGCAGTTTCCCACGTTTACTGACCGCTGGAGCAGCAGATGCGCTTTGTCTCGGCCGCCGCGCGCGGTGTTGGCCGCAGTGCCGCCGTGGCGATCGCCGCGGTTCCGACACTGCTGCGAGATCTCGTCGGGATCTCTGGTGCTGTATCGATCGTCTATGGGATCTGGCAAATTTACGTCCCCGCCGCCTACATCGCCGGCGGCATCATCCTGACCGGTGCAGCCTTGCTGCTGGCCCGCCGCGCATCGATGCCGGCGGGGGGTGACTCCTGATGCGCGGCCTCTTCGGAGCCCTCGCCGGCGGGGAGCGCAAGGACCAGGGCGGAAGCCGCTACGGTCTAGTTGACGAGATGTGGGCAGATTTCTTCGGCGGCTATCGGTCGTCCAAGTCGGGCGTCTCCGT
The DNA here is from genome assembly GCF_003997585.1 of Mesorhizobium sp. M5C.F.Cr.IN.023.01.1.1. Classification (NCBI taxonomy): domain Bacteria; kingdom Pseudomonadati; phylum Pseudomonadota; class Alphaproteobacteria; order Hyphomicrobiales; family Phyllobacteriaceae; genus Mesorhizobium; species Mesorhizobium sp. M5C.F.Cr.IN.023.01.1.1. The sequence goes on from NZ_RZSU01000142.1 coordinate 2,770, forward strand.
GAACTGGAAGTCCTCGCTTTCGAACACGACCGTCTTGGCGTGCTGCAGGGTTCGTGCCGACGGTCACGCCACAGTGCCTTGGAAGCTTTATCAGAGAACGGAGACCACAAAGAACGGGCGTACCGTGGTGGGGAGACGGGAGGCCCGCGACCATCCCCTGTACGATCTGCTGGCCACAGCACCAAACGAGTGGATGACGAGCCTGGAGTTCCGGGAGACGCAGAGCTTCCACGTTGATCTCGCCGGCCGCTCATACGCCTTCAAAAACGTCGTGCGCGGCGAAATCGCTGAGATCATCCTGCTCGATCCTGGCCGCGTCACCAAGCGGGTGAACGCGGACTACTCCCGTGTTTATACGCTTCAAGGCCTGGACGGCACCTCAGCAACCGTCACTGAGGATAAGATCTGGGAAGTCAAAGGGCCGTCCTGGGACACGATCGACGGTCTCGACGTCGTTCGTCTCGCCGCAGAAGCGATCGGCCTGGCCTTGGCAACAGAAGAGAGCCACGCCGCCTTCCATCGGAACGGTGTCCGGCCAAGCGGAATGCTTTCCGTCGAAGGCTCGATGAACGAAGCCGGGTTGATCCGGCTTGCCGCATGGGTCCGTCGGAACTTTGGTGGCGCGAACAACACCGGCCGGCTGATGGTCGTCGATCGGAACGCCACGTTCGTTCCGATGCAGATGACTGGGGTCGACAGCCAGCATATCGAGACAAGGAAATTCCAGGTCGAGCGGATCTGCGAAGTTCTGCGGGTGATGCCGATCATGATCGGTTTCTCCGGGGACAAAAACGCCACCTTTGCTTCGGCGGAACAGATGTTTCTCGCCCATCTCGTCCACTGCGTCCGGCCGATCCATCGCCGCTTCGGCGGCTCCGCCGACTTGCATCTGCTGTCGAAAAAAGAACGGCAGCAGGGCTTCTACACCGGTTTCGTGGACGCGGATTTCCTCAGCCCCAGCGTCGAGGCAAAGGCGAAATACAACCAGATCGCGCTTGGCGGGCCGAACAACCCGGGCTGGGTGACGCAGAACGATGTCCGCGGCTGGGATGAAATGGATGCCGTCGACGGCGCCGACACCCTCTTCGTGCCGTCAGGGATGGCCACCTTGGACGAGACCGGAAAACTTGTACCGATCACCGCGCCGACAAAACCGGCGCCATCTGGAGAATGAAGATGGATCGTTTCACCTCCGATCTCTGCGAGGTCAAATTTGCCAATGGCGCCCAGGACGGCACGTTCTCCGGCTACGGTTCGATATTCGGGAACGTCGATAGTCACGGTGACGTCATCGAGAAAGGCGCTTTCAAGGAATCGCTGAGGGCTTGGGAGGCCAAGGGCAAGCTCCCTCCCATGCTGCTGCAGCACGGCGGTTTCTTCGGTCCCGTCGACGACATGCTGCCGATCGGGAAATGGAACTCCATGGAGGAGAACTCCAAGGGCCTGAAGGTCGAGGGCCAGCTGTTCGCGCTTGGCACTGACCGCGGCCAGCTGATCTACGAAGGCATGAAGGCCGGATCGCTGGATGGTCTCTCGATCGGCTACCGCGCGAAGAAGTACACCGTCGGCACCAAGCCGACCGATCCATCCCGGACGCTGCATGAGATCGAGCTGGTCGAACTCAGCGTCGTCACCTTTCCCTCCAATGACAAGGCCACCGTTGGCGCGGTCAAATCCGCTGACATCGACGCCTTGAAAACCCTTTCGGACTTCGAGGACTTCTTGCGCGAGGCAGGCGGACCGCGATGGACGAAGAACACGGCCCGCGATTTTGTCGGCCGTCTGACCAAGATCGCACGGCGAGAGGCTGGGGGCGATCTGGATGTAGCTGGTTTGCTGGAAGGACTTCGGTCCACGCGCAAGCTGATTTCCCCCAACCAAGCATAAGGAGGGCACAATGCCCGAACTGAAAGACGTGCTGGAAGATGTCCAGCGCGAGGTGAAGAAGTTTGGCGACGACGTCGGCACGCTGAAGACCTCAATGGAAAAGGACCTCAAGGCTGTCCGCGAGCTCGCCGAAAAGGCCGGCACGGACGCGGCTGCAGGCACTCAGCTCAAGAAGGATCTTGAGAACCTCAGCCGTGGCGTCGAAGAGAAGCACGCCGCGATCGAGGCCAAGGTCAAGGAGATGATGGAGAAGGCTCAGAAAGAGGCCGACGCCATCCTCGCGATCGAGAAGAAGCTCGGCCGTCCCGGCGTCGGCGGCGGCGAGCAGGAGACTGTTCTCAAGCACGCGACGGAATTCAAGCGTGTGGCGATGTCTCGCCGCGGAGAACTGAAGCTCAGCACCATCCTGAAGCCTGAAGACGTCAACGTCGACGAATACAAGGCCTACCAGGACGCCTTCAAGATGTCACTCCGGCGTGAGATGAACCAACTCAGCCAGGACGAGCAGAAGGCCATGATGGTCGGCTCCGATCCCGACGGCGGCTTTTTGGTGCCGACACAGACCTCTTCCAGGATCGTCACCAAGGTTTGGGAAACCTCGCCAATCGACGAACTCGCCTATCACGAGACCGTCACCGGCGACGCATTGCTCATCGCGATCGACACCGATGAAGCCGGCGCAGGCTGGGTCGGTGAAACCGAGGCGCGTCCGGAGACGTCTACGCCACAGGTCGGCGAACAGCGTATCCCTGTGTTCGAGATCTACGCCAAGCCAAAGGCGTCCCAGCAGCTCCTCGAGGATGCCGGAATCGACGTCGAGGCCTGGCTGGAACGCAAGGTCAGCGAAAAGTTCGCCCGCATGCGCGCCCTCGCCTTCATCTCGGGCAACGGCATCAAGAAACCCCGCGGGATCCTGACTTATCCGGCGGGATCGGCTGGTGTCCGCGGCACCATCGCGCAGATTCCCTCTGGCCATGCCACCCTGCTGACCGACAACGGGCTGGTCACGATGACCTTCTCGCTGAAGGACAAGTATTTGGCCAATGCGACCTGGCTGATGAAGCGTGGCACCCTGGGGGCGGTGATGCTCTTCAAGGACCTCAATGGTCAGTACATGTGGCGGCCCGGTCTCGAGGCTGGCAAGCCCTCGATGCTGCTCGGCTACAATGTCAGGCGCGCCGATGACATGCCAACCGTCGGCGCCGGCACATTGCCGGTGGCGTTCGGCGACTTCCGCGCCGGATATACCGTGGTCGATCGCCTCGGCATCCGCACCCTGCGCGATCAGTATTCCTCGAAGCCGTTCGTCGAATTCTACACGCGCCAGCGCGTCGGTGGCGACGTCGTCGATTTCGAGGCCTACGCCCTCCAGGTTGTCGGTACCTGATCCCCAGATGAACCCCGGGGCGCGGTAGTCGCCGCGCCCCTTTCTCAAAGCCTGCCGGGACTGCGCGAGGCGCGCCGGTAATCTCACGGAGGGTCCCATGCGGGACATCATTTCTCATATCGATCCAAAGCGCGGCATCTCGCCCGCCGCTGCGGTTGCCGACAACACTGCCATCGTTTCCCAGATCAACAATCGACTGGGTGCGGAATCGGTGGCGTTCCTGCTCCTCATGGGCGCGATCGCCGACGCCGACGCCACCTTTACGTTCCTGATGGAACATGGCGATGCCGCCAACCTGTCCGATGCCGTCGCAGTGCCGGACGACATGCTCAACGGCACCGAGCTGCTGGCGACGCCGCTCTTTTCCAGCGACGATAAGGTCTTCAAGATCGGGTACACGGGCGGCAAGCAGTATCAGCGGGTCACGCTCACACCTGCTGCGAATACCGGCAACATCTTCGCAGCCGGCGTCTGGATCAACGGCAAGCTGAACCTCACTCCCGCCGCCAATCCTCCTGCATAAGGCGTAAACGCCCACCTTTGAGGGGGTTTGATCAGCCGGCCGGCGCGCCTTGCGCCGGTCTTCCTCCCACATTCTCAACATAAGGATTGACCGCTATGAAAACCGGCAGGGTCATCAAGGCATTCCCATTCGCTTTCGATGGGATCAATGTTTCGCACCTCGCCATCGGCACCGCTTTTCCGCCGGAGGGAGCAAAGCTCGCCGACAGCACATTCGACGGCTTGGTGGCCGCCGGGTACCTGGAGGAAGGCAAGTCGACCGATTTGCCCCAGGAGGAGCAGCTGAACCGCGACATCATCGAGGCGCTCGACCGCAAGCTCTCCGCTGCATCCGACCAGGATCTGAAGGACATCATTGCGCGGTCGGGAACGCCATACAGCGGCAACATGGTGCATGCCCGGCTGATCTTCGCGGCCAAGCAGCAGATGCTTCGCGAGATGCAGGGTGCGGAACCGGTCCGCTCGATCGATCCGAATTCCGGGGTCACCGAGCAGCCGCTGTCGTCACCTGGTCAGGCGACGCCTCCCTCTGCGGCGGCCGCCGTCGATCAGCAGAAAGCACAGCAGGAGGCCGCGGAGAAAGGCGCCGCTGCCGGCGGCGAGAACAAGGCGACCAACCAGTTCGGCGATCCCCTGCCGGCCGGCGGCGCTAAGCCGAAGGCCGACTTCGTCGACCTCGAGACCCTGAAGAAGGACGATCTCGAGAAGCTTGCAGCCGACCGCGGTGTCGACATCAGTGCCGCAAAAACGAAGGCCGAGATTATCGAGGCGATCAACGCCGGCAAGTCGGCCTGATCGAACAAATCCGGAGCGGGCCGCATGCGTTCGACTTTCACCGTGGTTACGCCTGCGGCCGACCCTTCCTTGCTGACGATCGAGCAGCTGCGCGTCGCCGCGGGTCTCGTGGCCGGCGACGCCAGCCGTGATGCCGAGCTGACTGAACTCGGCGCCAGGGTCTCCGCCGATATCGCTACGGCGTGCCAGATCCGCGGTGATGGCGTTCATGTTCCAACCTTGCGCAGCGAAGAGGTTCGCGAAGTCTTCAGGCAGCGCGGCTGCGACGACGTGCTGTTCCTCGCTCGACGTTTTATCTCCGATCTGACGCTGGTCGAAGAGGCAGGCACGGCGCTTATTGCCGACGACACCGATCTGGACGCCGAGGCCGGCCTGCTGCAAAGGATCTCCGGTACCCGAACGTTGACCTGGCTGCGGGGCGATGCGGTGGTCGAGTACACCGCGGGGTTTGAGACCGTGCCGGCCGATCTGGTCGGCGCCGCGATGGATCTTGCCAGGCTGCGGTTGTCTGCCGGCGCGCGCGACCCGTTGGTAAAGGGCGAGAGCGTCGAGATTCCCGATGTCCGAACGGTACGACAGGATTACTGGGTTGGCGCCGTTCCAGGATCCACGGCTGGGCCAGTTCCCGCGGACATCCTCGCCAAGCTCTCTCGATACATCAACGTCGCAGTGGCATGATGACGTCTCCCGCCGATCTGATAGCCGATCTTGATGCAGGCCTGGCCGACGCTGGCACCGCAATCACGATCCGGCGTTACACTGCCCCGACGGGCACCCCGCGGCCGAAGATCGATATCGACAATGTTCCGGCCGCGGTACGCGGTGTACGGGCGGAAGAGCTGGTCGAAGGAATCGATCAGACGGCGTCGACGGTCGTCGTAAGCCCGACTGGCCTCGCCGCGATGCTGCCGCTGAAGAAGGGCGACAAGGCCGTTATCGACGGTCGGGAGCGGAACATTGAACTGCCGAAGCCGATCTCTGTCCAGGGTGTCCTGGTCAGGATCGATCTCCTGGTGTCGGGCTGATGGCTGGCTTCGAGTTCTTCGAGCGCGATTTGAGGCTCGCGACCGCCGGCATGGAGCCGGGGGCGATCGACAAGGCGCTGGCGGCTTTTGCCAAGCAGGAGCTGAAGCGCGTCATCGGTGAAGGCATCGCCAGCCCGAACTACGAGCGCTATGTGAACGGCGTCCACAATGCGCCGGAAGAGGCGGTGAAGGCTCCTGGCCCGATCGTCTATGAGTTCGTCAATTGGCCGCTGGTTATCAATGCGGCGCTGGCCGAACTGCAAAAGCGTTCGCCGCGGCGATCAGGAAAGTTCGCTTCGTCCTTTATCGTCATCGCGGGCGGACGCGCGGTGGCGACAGATTTCAGCAAAATCAGGCCGGACGCGGAGATCATCATCACCAACTTCATGCCGACCGTGAGGAAGGCTGAGGTGGGCTATCTGGGCATACCGGAACAGCGCCTTTTCCAGGGCGCCGCTCGCTTAATGGGGAGCAGATTCCGAGGTGCTTACAGCTTTGAGGCCAAATTCCTCAACATTCGAGCCGGCCTGCATGCGCAGATCCCCTACCGCCTCAAACGCGGCACTCGGCGATATGCGGTTGGGAGTCCGATTGCCTACCCCTCTATCCTGATCAATGCGCTCTGATGGCCAGTCCTGAAGCTTTCGACGTTGTCGTTCAGCAAATCGCCGATCAATGGGGCGGTTTGACCGATGTCGTATTCGAGAACGATCCCTACGAGCTGCCGGACACGCCGACAGAGTTCATCTACGTCGAGGTCTTTGGCGATTTCTTCGATCAGGTGTCGATCGGGGCCGAGCTGCGGGACGAAAACCTCTGGCGGGAGGCCGGCCAAGTCTATCTGCATGTCATGACGCCGAACAACACCGGCAGCCGCCGGGCGCGCACGCTGGCCAAGCAGCTGGTCGGTCTGTTCCGGGGCCAGGATATCGACAGCGTCACATTCCGCGACGCCTCGATCGGCGCCGGCGATCCCGGCCGTACCTTTGCCAACTATTACGCCATGACCGCAACCGTGAATTTTGAAAGGGACGAATGATGGCACTCGTGCTGAAAGCATTCCCGACGCGCCTGCGCCGGTTCAAGGAAGGCGATCGCGTCTCGCCGCAGGACGATCTGTCGCCGCAAAGCTTCGATGGCCTGGCCGACGGCGGCTACATCGAAAAGCTGCCACACGCGGCGAAGCCGAAAAAGCAGCATCCGTCCAAGGCGGACTAGCCTCTCCTCTCAACCGATCAACCCCGTCCGCCCATTGAGGCGGCCCATCGATGGAGCCTCTAATGGATTCCAACCGCACCCGCATGAGCGTCGTCGAGGAAGTTACCCTCGGCACAACCCCGGTGACACCGCGGATGCGTACCGCTCGTTTCACCGGCGAGACCTTGGCCTTTCGCCCAACCTTCGTCACCTCGGAAGAGATCCGCGACGACCGAATGAACTCGGACCCGATCAAGGTCAACGAGACCAACAGCGGCCCGATCAATGGCGAGCTCTCATTCCCGGTCGATGAATCTCCGCTGTCGATCTGGCTGAAGTCGCTGATGTGCTCGACCTGGCTGAACACACCATTCCGCGACAATGATGGTGTCGCCGATTCCGTCATCACCGCGCTGGCCGACACAACTGACGTCGCCACGGTAACCGCCGGCGCCGCATTCGTAGCCGGTCAGCTGGTGCGCTTCACCGGCTTCACCGCATCGGCGAACAATGGCGTCTTCAAATGCACGACCGGCAGCGCGACGGTTCCGGCATTCCTTGGCGCCGGCTTTGTCGCCGAGGCCGCGCCTCCCGCTACAGCGCGCATGAAGGTGGTCGGCTTCATGGGTGCCGCGGCTGACATCACGGCGCTCGCCGACGGTCTCGGCTCGACGCTGCTCGACTTCACCACGCTCGGACTGCGCGTCGGCCAGTGGGTCAAGATCGGCGGCACCGCCGACATCACCAGCTTCGCCTTCCTGGTCGCCGCCGGCGCCGTTGCCCGTCGCAACGCTTGGGCGCGCATCACGGCGATCGCCGCCGCCAAACTGACCCTCGACAATCTGCCGGCCGGCTGGGCGACTGATGTCGGTACCGGCAAGACGATCCAGGTGTTCTTCGGGGACCAGATCAAGAACGGCGTTGACACCAAGAGCTGCACGATCGAGCGCGGCTTCATGGGCCAAGCTGTGCCGACCTATATTGCGCAGCGCGGCATGGTCGCCGGCGAAGGCCAGTTCAACTTCACGACCGAGGACAAGGCGAAATACACTTTCACCTTCTCCGGGATGAGCGGGCAGGCCTCGACGGCGTCGCTCGACAGCGCGCCGGATGCGGCGACGACTAATGCCGTCATGGCGGCGGCCGTCAATGTCGGCAGGATCGCGGAAAACGGCGTCTGTCTCGGTTCGCCCAACTGGATGCAGTCGCTGCAGATCAGCGTGAACAACAATCTTCGCATGATCAATGCGCTGGACTGCGACGAAACGATCGGGCCAGTCGACATCGGCAAGGGCAGCTTCGACGTCACGATCAACGCGCCAACCTATTTCGGGTCGGACGCGCTGCTGACCAAGCTCTTCGCCGGGACCCCGAGCAACATCAACACGCGCATCGCCAAGAACAACCAGGCAATCATCTTTGCGATCCCGCGTATCACCTTCACCGACGGTGCCCCATCGGCGACGGCCAAGAACACCGACACGACGCTGCCGTTGGTCGGCCAGGCGTCGAAGGATGAGCTGACGTCTGCCCATCTCATCATCGATCGCCTGGAATATTTCGTCTGATTTAGAGTTCCCGGCCGACACCGGGACTGGTTCTGCGCAGAAGGCGGGCGGCTTGTCGGAGCCGCCCGATCCCTCAAACTCCCCGACAGGAGATCGATATGACCATCAAGCTGGCCAGCCTGAGCGCTGACCTATCGAAGGAACGCGAAGGTGACTGGATTCCGGTCAAGGAATGGCCTGGTCTCGACCCGGAAAAGCCTTATGAGATGTCGCCGTTGCCCGGGCTCGAATTTCTGGTGCGGTCGACGAACTATCCAGACTACGTGACGGCACGTCAGGGCGTGCTGGAAAAACTGAAGCAGGAGTATCCCGACGACAAGGTGCCAGCTGACGTTCAGGCGCGCGTTGAAGGCCAGTTGTCAGTCGAGCATCTCCTGCTCGGCTGGAAGGGCCTCGACGTTGAATATTCGCCCGACCTGGTCGGCACAATCCTTGTTGCCGAAGAGCACCGCGTCATGCGTCAGATGATATTCTGGTGCGCCGGCCGTGTTGGCAAGAAAAAGGTCGAGTTCGTCCAGGCCGCAACAAAAAACTAACGGCGGCCTTCCGCTACGACCTCGAGCGGAATGGCCAGAACAAGTGGCTGGCGAAGATCGCGGCCGAATTCCCGCTGGAACTCCCAAAGGAGAAGGTCCCGACCCGCCCGGAAGAGGCCCGCGCCGAATATTGGCACGATTTCTACTGGCGGGCGTGGGAGGCGCTTCGGTTTGACCGGCAATACGGCGCGATGGGCGGAGAGTCCCCGATCGCGTTCATCGCCTATGACGCATACGCCAGGCGCTATGGCCTGGAGGGCGAGGCCTTCCAGCGGTTCCATGCCTTCATGACCGCCATCGATACCGAGTGGCTGATCCACATCGCTAACAAAACCAAGGAAAGGGAGGCTGAAAAAACATGAACGTTCAACTCTCCCGCCTGGTGACGTCGGCTGAAATAGACGCCTCGAGATACAAGGTCGGCGCCGATCAGAAGGTCGCCGCCGATCGCGCCATGGTGGCGTCGGCTCAGGCTGTCGGTCAGGCGGCGAGCGCGACCGACACCAAGATCAGCCAAGCCGGCGATTCCCTGGCGCGCTTGTCACGGCAGTATGTCGAAGGCTATGCTGCGGCGCAGCGCATGCAAAGCGCCGTCAACAGCCTGTCGCGCGGCATCGACGCCGGCAAGATCACGATGGCGCAGGCCGAGCCGATCCTCGAGGGCATATTCCGGAAATACGGGCAGATCGGCGACGGCGCGCAATTCGCGGCCAAGGGCCAGCATGAGTTCGCGGCGGCGATCACGAACACCACGGCGCGCCTGTCGGCCCAGGTTGTTGCGGCCAACGCGGCGGCGGCAGCGGCTAGCCGTGTCAGCGTAGCCGCCAACCAGAACAGGGTGCAGCCCGCTCTTCAGCAGGGAAACTTCAACAGCGCGAACGTCGCCGCTCAATTCCAGGACATCGCTGTCACCTCGGCGATGGGCATGAGCCCGCTCCAGATCGCCCTCCAGCAGGGCACTCAGCTTTCGGCCGTGCTCGGCCCGATGGGGGCGGCCGGCGCAGCCAGGTCGCTGGGTTCGGCGTTGCTGTCGATCGTCAATCCGACCTCGCTCATCGTTCTCGGCCTCGTCGGCGCAACGGCGGCGACAATCCAGTGGTTCACGAAAGGGCGCGAAGGCGCCAAGACCATGGATGACGCCATAAAGCTGCATTCCGAGAACCTGAAGCTCTTAAAAGAGGAATACGGCGATCTCGGCGAGGCCGTCAAAGGCGTCGGCTCGATCGGTGGCCAGGCCTTCACCTCCGCGCAGGTCCGGGGCAACCAGGCCATGCTGGACGCGATGCTACGCGACAAGGCTGGGCCGTTCCTCGAACAGCTGAGTGGAACAAGCTGGACGCAAAGCCTGTTTGGCAATGGCGGCGGCATCGCCGGACTTCGCGATCATCCCGGGCAACAAGGCCAGTTCGCCGGTCCTGTCGAAGCCCTGATCAAGAGCGCCCGTGAGGGCAAGACCGATCTCGCCACCTTCAACGACGAGGTCGAGCGGCTGTTCGAAAGCCTCCTGCCGGGGTCGACCAACCCGATGGCGCTGCGCAACACCGCTGATGCCATCCTACTGCTCGGCGACAACGCATTTAGCGTCACCGGTAAGTTCGCGCCATTCGCCGATGCCATTAACCGGCTCAAAGTCGAGGCCGCCGACGGCGCACCTGATGTCTACCAGTTCAACCAGGAAATCGAGCGGATCGGACAAACCCGCGGCCTGCAAAAACTAGCCGACGAAGCCATCATCGCCGGCAAGGAAATCGTCGATCTAGCCCGGCAGGCGGAGGAACTGGAAAAGATACTGGCGCGCATCGACCGGGAGAACACGCGCCCTGGCCTCGCCGACCTGCGCTCGTTTGGCAGGTACGTCGCCGTTCGCGATGCAACGCTTAGGAGTGAGAACGACCAGTTCGCAGCCGAGCAGCAGATGGCGCGGGCGCGCACCAACGCCGAAAAGCTCGCTGCGATCGAGGCGCAGGTCAGGGCTCGCGCCAGGGAAGACGGCGACAAGGGAGGAGGCCTGCAAGCCCGGGTGAACCGTGCGCTGGAGGCCGAGCTCAACCGGCAGGCGATCGAGGCGCGCGACGCCCAGGTGGCGCGCGGTCTCGCGATCGACAAGACGTTGGCCAGCCAGCAGCTCGATCTCACTCTGATCGGCAAGACCGCCGGCGAGGCGGCGAAACTGCGGATGGAGTTCGAACAGATCGCTGCGATCCGCGAGGAGGCCGCCGAGAAGGGTATTGCGGCGGATGAAAGCGAAATCGCTGCGATAAAGGCCAAGGCGGAGGCCTACGGCAAGTTCGCCGACGAGATCGCCCGCGCCAATCTTGCGCGCGAGCTCAATTTCGAGCGAGACCAGCAGTTCCGTTCGGCTCAGGACCAGCAGATCGCGTCACGGCAGCAGGGGGCCGGTCTGGCGGTTGACCTCAATTCGCCGGC
>NZ_RZSU01000143.1:0-13980 GCF_003997585.1 Mesorhizobium sp. M5C.F.Cr.IN.023.01.1.1
CTATCACACCCTTCGGTAGTCGGGTGTTAGCCTCAATCACGTCCACCACGTCATAATTAATTTGCCCCCCTATTACCACCCTGGTTGGCGGGAGACGCAAGCCTTCCTGAAATATCTCCCTCGAATCGAAAGATTGCCCGGGGTCCTTGCCTCCGATGTCCAGCCAATGGGCTCGGGAGACGGCGAACCCGAAGAGCTCACCGCCGAAAAAAATAGGCGCATATACGGAGACGTCATTGAGATGGGTGCCAACCACGTAGGTATCATTCAGCGCCCAGACGTCCCCCTCGCGCCAAATGTGCCTTCCGAACTTCCGCTCTGTATGTTGAGAGCAGATTTCCAGATTGCCGAGAAAAATGGGCAGCCCAGATGATTGGCCGAGAACCTGGTGGTCGCGATCGAGGATCGCAACGGCGCAATCCTTCATCTCATAGATGATCGGTGTGAACGCGGAGCGTATCAGCATCGCGTTCATCTCTTCCGCGGCGGATATCAATCCGTTCCTGACAATTTCAACAGTGATGGGGTTCAACATTTAATTTTCCATCGCCCAACTCTGATGCTCACGACCCACCGACCTTCGATTTCCACAATCCGGCTTGAGCCACTCCTAGCGTTGGAAGCTCGAAGCTTGCCACCTCCAACAGGTGTCGGGAGCGAGGCCGAGTGCTGCACTGTAGGTCGATGCACGTCTGGCCCAGACAAGCGGCATGCGCAAAGATCTCGCTCTATGCTCCAAAGCCATCGGCCTCTTATTCCTAAATTAGGTCACGCCAACGATAGCCGTGATCGAAAGGCTCGCCAGTATCAAATTTTTGGTAGCCACCGTGAAATTGATATGAGCCATATCACGCCGAACTCGTCAAAATCCGGGGCCCCAGGTCAGCTGACCGCATCACTGCGGTGTCGGGCATCCCGACATGATTGATTGCCGCTTTTCGCCAGGCGGGATGCTGTGGCTCATTGCTCCCTTGTGCGACGAGTGCTCGGACCGTGGAACGGAAAAGGTAAAAGAGGTCAAGATGAACCAAATTAGCAAAAATCTTACTGAAGCTGACGTCGTGCGAGATATCGGCTACGTTTCTATGACGGACGGGACGCGCATCGCTCACATCACGTGGCGCCCGAAATCTGGCCGCTATCCGAGCGTTTTTTGGTATTCCCATTATAAAGCAAGTGCCGCCCCATTCGAAATGGCAAAGCCATTTCTCGAAGCCGGCTACGCTTTCGTTGGCGCCAACTTTCCCGCGACGGGTTGCTCGGAAGGTATCATCGACTATTGGGGCGACCGTAAGGAGGGAATTTACGGTGCCGAAGTGGTCGAATGGATTGCCCGACAATCCTGGAGCGACGGCAATGTCGGAATGATCGGCAATTCAACTCCTGGGGTCATTCAATTTTGGGTGGGAGCAGAGCGACCTCCTCACCTCAGGGCGATTGTGGCGAGCGGCCTAGAGGACGGCTACGGAGATTGCACCTACGTTGGCGGGATGTTCCAACTAGGTTCCGTCGCATGGGAAAATACAACTAAGTCCACGCAGGCCGCAGGTGCGGAATGGCGGATAAGAATGGGTGATAACCAGTGCACCGCGATTCGTGAGAGTAAGCAAGTCGTCAAGCGCTCATTTCTTGATGAGGTGAGAAATCGCCCCCTTAAGGATGAGTGGTGGGATTCAGTCTCAATGGCCCACGAAGAGATTGCCGGCAAAGTCAATATACCCACAATGATTGTTGCTTCGTGGCACGATGAATTTGGTGGCTGCGCTAGGCAAAGCGCACGACTATTTTCTCACATACTCAAAAACGTGAAGCATAAGAAAATTCTTTTTATGAACGGTGATCACAACGTCGCCGGCCCACACCCGACTATCGGGATCAGGAGCTATGGCTTTGTAGATACAGAGCAGATGAGATTCCTGGACCGTTGGGTGAAGGGCATTGAGAATGGTATAGACAACGAAGATCCGGTCACCGTGTTTTGGGACGTTAGAGAGGTTGACGGGAACGCTAAGAATGCGCGTCCAGGTTGGACCACCACTCATAAGACATGGCCAGAACCTTCCGTTCAGCGTCGTCCATTGTATCTTACAGCCGATGCCGCGCTCTCTTTTGATGAGCCAAGTGGCAGCTCGACGGATGGCGTCCGCGCCTATCTCTACCCGACGGCAGCAGAGCTCGTTGGCAGCAGTGAGCAGTTTGCACTGCAGCCATATTCCCCCGGCGTTCTGAACTACCGGACGGCCCCGGCCGTCTCAGACATTGTGGTGCTTGGGAATCCGGAGGTCACGCTATTTCTTAGTATTGATTTTGGCGATGATACGGATCTCGGATTAACACTGAAAGATATCGATCCCGAAGGCAGTGTACTCTTTCTACAAGGAGGCTTGCTGCGAGCTTCGCTAAGAGCGGTCGACAACGATCGAACATATGAAGACGAGGTAGTTCATTCGTTCGGCAAGAGCGAAAAGCTTGTGCCAGGTGAAATCTACGAGATACGGATGTCGTTGCTGAACCCGATTGCTCATGTGGTCCGGCCAGGGCACCGTCTTGAACTGACCATTGGCGCTCCAAGTTGTATATTGTATCAGACTTCGGCTCCGGATCGATATGGCCACAGTTTTTACAGCAGCATCCCTATCGGAGGCCCGTCCGTCAACAGGGTCTATCACTCGAAGAAGAACCCTTCGAAAATCCTGCTTCCCATAATACCGGGGGCAGTAGCCCAAGCGTCCGCGCCTGACCCCCTCACGCTGCGGGGGCAGCCTTCTCGAAAGCAAACTGAATTTGTCCCGGGAGGACTGCCGATTCCATAACCTAGGACAATCGGCCATGGAGACGCTTCCGACGAAGATCTGGCCCGTCCGTTATGAGCCCCATTTGACCACAGCTTGGCCTGACCGGCTAGGGCGCGGGAAACGCTGACAGCGTGTTCACCGAACCCGGCCGGCGGCACATCAATCCCGCGGCTTCTCTTAGGAACGGCCGGCGAGGTATCGCGATTACTACCGGTTCGGTGGAACGCTGCGCCGCACTGACCGCAAGAATGATCCAATTTGTTATAAGGAAGCCCATGTTCACCAGGATGGTTGATGCCACAATCTCCGATACCGCAATTGCCGAAGCAATAGCCCATGAACTCGACCGCCAGCAGCACCAGATCGAGCTGATCGCATCGGAAAACATCGTCTCCCGTGACGTTCTGGCGGCACAGGGGTCCGTTCTGACCAACAAATATGCAGAAGGCTATCCCAGACGCCGCTACTACGGCGGCTGCGAGCATGTCGATATAGTCGAAGAGATCCCATCGATCGGCTCAAGCAACTCTTCGGCGCCGGTTATGCCAATGTCCAGCCGCATTCGGGGGTCCAGGCCAATCAGGCCGTCTTTCTGGCGCTGTTGCAAAGCGCAGCTCTCGGGAGCGGCGATCACGACGCGCTCGCGCGGTAGGTGCTCCGGGAACGGCTTTGCGCGATGGACGACGACGCTCGAACGACTTCACCGTCGTGGCACGCGACGCGTGCTCCGCCGCCAGTTCGTCTTCGGTTTGCTTGCGTCCCGAAAAGTCCGGCCTGGCGTAAAATCACGTGCGCCCTGGCCAGTTATAGTCACTAGGCATCGGCTCGACGCCGCGGGCATCGGGTAACGCCATAAGGCGACGATCTTCGTCGTCGTCCTGCCAGCACCCGGTGATCTCCTCGCACGTCGCGAACCAAACGCCCTCATGAGACTTGAAGTATTCGATGAGACGCTCCAACATGATCATGTGATGTGCCTGGCCAATGATCTGCGGGTGCAGTGCCATCACATAGATGCCGTTGGGCTGGTAGTTATAGCAGTAATCGAAGATGTCCTTCCAGCGGCGGAGAACGGTTTCTGTATCGCCCATAGTTTCGTTGGCGCCGGTGTAAGCTAATGGGGGGAAATCGTCCAAATACCAGCTTACGGGGATCTCGAGTACCTTGCTGGCTGGACCGGCGACATTGCCCTTTTCCCAACGCACCTGCCAGCGCTGGGGGCGGTAAGGAACGAAATCCCGCGCCATCAAGCTGCTGTCGTACCTGAAACCTGCTTCCTCGATCAGATCGAGCGTGCTTTCACTATAGTCCCAATATGGAGAACGATAGCCGACAGGCCGAAGGCTGAGCACGCTCTGGTATGTCTTGAATGCAAGATCCATTAGGCGCTTCTCCGTCTCTCGGGAAATCAAGGTCGGATTCTCATGATAGTAGCCATGGTGACCGATCTCATGGCCTTCGTCGCAGATTCGCTTGCTGATTTCGGGAAAAGTATCAATGGTATGAGCGGGGGTGAAAAACGTGGATTTGACGCCTGTCCGCTTGAAGAGGTCAAGAATCCTCGGCATACCAACGGCGGCGCCAAATTCACCGCGGGACATGAAGGACGGGGTGGGGCGGTTGAAGCCGCCCAGCCACAGTGCCTGAGCATCGAAATCAACACCTAAATTGACGGCGACCTTTTTGCCCTGCGGCAGGTTAAGCTTACCCATTGCTTTGTCCTTTTCGAGCTCCGCACTGTTCGCCAAATCCATCAACATCCTTTTGGCAAAGACGGAGCATCGGAAGCGTTGGTTATGGGGCGGCAGCGCAGCCCCCGTTGCCTTAAATCAATCTAATGACATGCCACAATCACGGTAGCCTCTTGTGGTCGGTGTCTTTGCGCAGGAAGTGCAGAGGAAGCGCCCGGTGTCCGAACTTGGCACGGATTGGCCTCTTCATAGGACTCGATCACGGCATTGATAGTCGGGATCATGTTGTCGTGTGCCCCGTGTGCGCATCTAACAAGCTCCAGGGCGTGCGCTTGCGCACCAATTCCGCGACCCTAACGCATTCATGTGGCTGCAAGCGGGCCTCTCCTGATCTCGCTGTCTTTTCCGAGCGATAATGGGTGGAAACAGGCATAGGCCCGTCTTCCCGGCTCACCTTCGCAAAGCTCGGGCTCGGCTGTGCGGCACTGGCTGGTCGCCCAACGGCAACGCGGCGCGAAGGCGCACCCGCGAGGGCGGTTGAGAGGACTCGGCACCTCGCCGTCAATTGGCGCGGGCTGGCGCCGCCGCCTGGGATCGATCACCGGCACTGCGTCGAGCAATGCCCGCGTATAAGGATGGCGCGGATCAGCGAAGACCTCGTCCACGGGCCCACTCTCAACGATCCGGCCAAGATACATAACGGCGACACGGTGGGCGATGTAGTCGACGACACCAAGATCGTGCGTGATGAACAGGTAGCTGACGTTTGATCTAGCCTGAAGTGCCTTCAGAAGCTTCAGAATCTGGGCTTGCACGGACACGTCGAGCGCGGCGGTAGGCTCGTCGAGGACAAGAAGTCGTGGTTCGAGTGCCAACGCACGTGCGACGGCAACGCGCTGCATCTGCCCACCGGAGAGCTGATGCGGATAGCGATTGAGGTATTCCGGGCCGAGCCCAACCTGGCTCAGCAATTCGCTGGAACGCCTGTTGGCGGCTTTGCCGCGCATGCCAAGAACCGCGTTCAGCGGCTCGCCGACTATGGAGCGTATCTTCATTCTCGGATCAAGCGAGGAATGCGGGTTCTGGAAAACGACGCCGACGTCGCGGCGCGGGGGCATCGTTGCCCCGTGGGGACCGGCGGTGACCACGTTGCCGCAGATCTCGATCGTGCCTGCATCGAAGCTCACAAGTCCCAAGAGCGCCGAGGCGAGCGTGCTCTTGCCGCAGCCCGACTCGCCCACGACCGCCAGCGTCTCGCCCGGCGTGATCTGAAAGTTTATTCCGTCCAAGGCCTGCACGACGCCGCGGCGAGTAGGATAAACCTTGCGGAGGCTCTCGACCGAGACTAGGCGAACGGGTGGTGCTGCGTTCATTGTGTCTCCGTGAACTGCTGGTCGTCAACGGCGTGATGGCACAGCGCCAGATGGTCCTGCCCGAGCGTTCGGATCGGCGGATCCGCCTCTGCGCAGAGGCCGGTCGCGCGGTCGCACCGGTCGTGAAACGCGCAGCCCTTCGGTATTACGCCAGGATTGGGTACATGGCCCGGTATTGAGACGAGATCGCGGTTACCGCGGCCGACTGCAGGAACCGTACCCAGCAGCTTTGCCGTGTAGGGATGGCGAGGCTGATCGATAACCGCCTCCACGCTGCCCATCTCAACGATCCGGCCCGCATACATGACTGCGACGCGATCGCAGAGTTGCGAAACAATGCCGAGATCGTGTGTGATGAACACGACGGCGAGGCCCTTCTCATCAGCCAGGCGCCGCAGGAGCCAGACGATTTGTGCCTGGATGGTCACGTCGAGCGCCGTTGTCGGCTCATCGGCGATCAAAAGGCGCGGCTGGCAGGCGAGTGCGAGCGCAATCATGGCACGCTGGATCTGTCCGCCCGAAAGCTGGTGCGGGTATTTCTCGAGCGCCCACTCGGGATCCGGGATGCGCACGGCTTTGAGCTCGCTCAAGGCGACGGAACGGGCTTCGGGCCCGCTCACCCGCCGGTGGCAACGGATGACATCGATCATCTGCCGCCCGAGGGTGAAGAACGGGTTCATGGAACGCATCGGATTTTGGAAGATCATCGCAGCGTGGCTGCCGCGCATCGCGCGCAGTTCCGACTCCGGCCGCCCCACAACCTCCTGCCCGTCTATTATGATGCTGCCGGTGACGGAGCCGGGCAGCGGCACCATGCCAAGACAGGCGCTCGCGGTCATGGACTTTCCGCAGCCTGATTCGCCCACCAAGCCGAGCACTTCGCCTGCTGCAACTTCGAAATTAATCCCCCGCAGGATAGAAGTCGATCGGAACAGGCCGGGGAAGGTCACTCCGAGCCCCCTCACCTGAAGAACCGCACCGCTCATTGGCGTCTCCGCTGCTTTGGGTCCAAAATATCGCGGAGCCCGTCGCCAACGAGATTGACCGCAAGCACTGTCACGAAGATCGCCAGACCCGGAAAGAGCGCAGTCCACCAGTGGTCGAGGAAGTCGACGCGGGATTCCGCCGCCATCAGGCCCCATTCGACGGCTGGAGACCGTGCGCCCAAACCGATAAAACTTAGCGATGCCCCAGCCAGGATCGCGTAGCCAAAATCCGCCGAGGCCGCAACGATGACCGGCGTCAGCGAGTTTGGGAGGATGTGGCGAATGAGAACGCGCAGATGTCCCAAACCGATCGTTCGCGCGGCGCCGATGTAAAGTTCCTCGCGTACCTGCAGGACCGCACCGCGCATAATGCGCGCCATCCCAGGAAACCAGGAGACGCCGAGCGCGATCACAGCGTTCCAGAGGCCAGGACCAAGTGCAGCGGTGATGGCGATCGGCAGAAGCAGCGGCGGAAAGGCCAAGAATACATCCGCGACACGCATCAAAAGTAGATCAGTCTTGCCACCGAAATACCCTGCCATAAGTCCGACCGGAATACCGATGCTTAAGGCTAGAAGGACCACGCAGATGCCGACTAGCAGCGACACCCTCCCTCCATGAAGCACCCTGGCGAAGATGTCCCTGCCGAACCGATCCGTGCCCATCAGATGCTCGGTGCTGGGTGCTGAAAGCCGCTCCGACATCACAATTTCCGTCGGCGCATAGGGCGCAAACCAAGGGGCAAGCACCGCTCCTGAAACCACCACCAGCAGGATGGCCGCGCCAAAAGCGAACAGCCGGTGCTGCGCGAAGAATGCTCTTGCAAGGATCAGCCGGCCGGGCCGGTCGACATCGGTTGCGATCATCATCTCCATCACGCTGTTCTGAGCCGGGGATCGACGACCGCATACAGAAAGTCGACGAGTAGATTGACCAAGAGGTAGATGCCTGCAAGAAAGAGTGTGGCGCCAAGCGAGGCGGGGTAGTCGTTCTGCGCAATCGACGAGACTAAGAAAGAACCCAGCCCTGGCCAGTCGAAGACAGTCTCGACCACAACGGCTCCGCCTAAAAGATACCCATAGGTCAATCCAACGACCGTCAGGATTGGTATGAGGGTGGCCTTCAACGCATACCGATAATAGATCGCAGAACTCGGCAGACCATAGGCAAAGGCCGTCCGGATATACTCCTCCTTCAAAACCTCGATCATCATGTTGCGCGTGATGCGCGTGACAGTAGCGAGCATCAGGATCGTCAAGGTGAGGAGTGGCAGGACGATGTGTGCAAGAGCGCTCCTGAATCCCTCCCAATTGCCAGTGAGAGGGGCATCGATAAGAAAAAGGCCGGTGATCGGTCTGATCGGGTTACCAAGAAGGATCGAAGTGTCGACGCGACCTTGGAGCGGTAGCCATCCAAGTGCGCCGTAGAAGAGGAGTTGCAGTGACATCGCCAGAATGAAAGAGGGGATCGCAACGCCGGCTACCGAGACGGTCCGGACGACGTTATCGATAATCGAGTTCTGCCTTACCGCGGATAGAATTCCGATGGGAACGCCAATGAGCAGAACGAGCACCATCGTCAAGGTAGTGAGTTCGAACGTCGCGCCTAACCGCTCGCGAACCTCCAACAGCACGGAACGCCCGGTGAGCAGGCTGTTGCCGAACTCTCCGCGCATCGCATTGCTGAGGAAAGCAAAATATTGAATCGCTAGCGGCTTATCGAGTCCGAGTTCGGCATTCACCTTGGCGATCATCTCAGCGGGAGGCCGCCCCCCCAGCATCAATTCTGCCGGCGAGGGGGCGAGCACTCGGCTCAAAACAAACATTATGGTCATCACGCCTACGACGACGCCAAAAATCATTAGCAGCCGCTGGGCCAAGTGCATCGCAACAGGCATGATATCCTCCTCTACTCCGCTCCGGCCGCCTATCTGCCGAGGCTGTAGAGGGATATCTGTTCGTAGGCGGGATTATTGGCCTGTTCCATTCCTTTGATATCGGATGAATAGGCCACGACCCGGTTGACATCGGCATAGAAGATGGCGACCGCGTTCCGCATCAGCCTGTCCTGCGCGGCGATATAGTCCTTAGCCGCAGCGTCTTTGTCTACACCTTCCAATTTGAAGCCCTTGCCTACCAGGCGGTCGTACTCTTCGTCTTGGTAGTAGGAGAAGTTCCAGACAGGTTTTTCTTCGCTCTTAAACATTGCCAGAAAATCATATGGGGACGGATAACCTGGCCACATTACCATCGCGTTCAGGTGACCTGTGGTTTCAGGAGACCGCGCCTTCGTATTGTAGGTGGTGGCAACCGCCTCGAGCTCAAGCTCTACCTCCAGCCCTACAGCCTCGGCGTTGGCCCGGAACAGCTCTATTGCATCAATCTGCTCTTGATTACCGGCATAGTAGAGCGCCTTTATCTTCCAATCCTTCTTAGGAATGCCCGATTCTTCAAGCAGCGATAGCGCCTTTTGTGGATCAAATGTGCCCACGTCGTATGTTCCGTGACCCCACAATGTCGATACGACTGGACCCACCGGCTTTTGGGCAATACCACGAAAAATGTGGTTCAGTACCGAATCGTGATCCCAAAGAGACAACAGAGCTTGTCGAAATTTCAGATTGTCTGTGGGATATTTTTGGGTGTTAATCATATAGTATTGTGTGCGCCAGCTGGGAATATCCGCGACAGAAACATTGGGAAGAGCCTCGAGGCTGTCGATCTGCGAAGCCGGAACACGCTGGGCAATGTTCGCTTCGCCGGACCGGATCATCTGAACGCGGGTCGACATTTCGGCCACATAGGGATGAAGGACGCGGTCAATCTGGCCGGCTTCCCATCCGCCCCAGTAATCTTCGAATTTGTCGAGGACGATTAGTTTTCCCTGCTGGAACTGTGTCAGCTTATAGGGGCCGGTGCCGATCGCATTGCCCTGGTTCAGCCATTCGTCGCCCTTGTCGATGCCTGCCGTGCCTATCACGAAACCACTTCCACCCGCCACGAGATCGAAGGCGATGGTGTTTTTGAAACGGAAGACGACGGTAAGTTCGTCCGGCGTGTCTAAATGTTCCAGGCCCGCAATTAGGTAACTCTTGCCCTTCCCAAGATCACGCGTATATTCGAACGACTTCTTGACCGCCGCCGAATTCAGCGGCGAGCCGTCGTGGAACTTTACCCCTTCCCGCAATTTGACGGTCCAGCTCTTGCCACCCTCTGCGCTCTCCCAAGCGGTCGCCAGTTTCGGCAGGACCTTGCCGTCCTTGTAGGCAAAGAGCGTCTCGTAAACGTTGCCTAGCACATATGGTTCGGCCGCATTGGCAATGGCTGGGTTCATGTTCTGGTACGCTATGTCCCAAATCCAGGTAAGCGTGTTCTGAGACGCCTGCTGTGCGACAGCCTGCAGGCTGGACCAGCTCAGTCCAGCGATGGCAATGGACGAACCCGCGGCGCCCTTGAGAATATCGCGTCGATTCATTGTCATTGTAGTTCCCCTTTGCTTGGTTGTTCATTCCTTAGTAAATGCTGAAGCGCCCCGACGACCCGCTCCTCATTCCGCAGCGATCTTGGCCATCATCTTCACCAGAGGGCCTTGGAAGTTGGGGTCGGGGTCGGGGTCGCCCGTGTTCTCGAGCACGCCGAAATAGACGACGACTGTGCCCGTGTCCGGGTTTGCGAGCATATACTGGCCAGCATAGCCGCCGTGACCAAGCCAGATGCCATCGGTCGTCATCTGGCGGCTATAGTGCATCCAGTCGCGCGGTTTCGGCATGGTAGGGCCGGGGTTGCGGCGTGTATCTTCGATAAAGGCGGCATCGCCGACGCGGCGGCCATCGATACCCTGCCCCATGCGGGCAATCAGCAGGCCGTAGCGCGCGAGATCGCGGGCTGAGAGGCAAGCGCCACCGCCGAGCAGCGGCACGCCCTCGCGGTCGCAGGTAATGTGAAAGCAGCCTTCGATGCCGGCCGCCTCGACAATCTCGATCAGCCAGTCGCGCAGTGGCCGGCCGCTCACGCGCTCGATGATCCAGCCGATGACATCGCTGTTGGACGACTTGTACAGCGCCTGGCCGGTGCGATTCGCCAGGTCACCGCCGGTGATGCCGCAGACGAAGGAGCGGATCGTCTGCTCCTTCTTACCGTCTCGCGGTAGGCGGGAGCCGCTGGCGGCCCCGCTGTCGAAGACCATCGCGTCGGGGTTGCTGTAGTCCTCGGTGAAGTCATTGGCAACGTTCATGTCGGCCGTCGCCTTGACTGTGGCCTCGCCGTAGCCCGTACCGATCTCCGGCAGATAAGTGCCTACTGGCTCGTCGAGGTTGACGAGGCCGTCGGCCACTGCTCGGCCGAGCATCAGGTTGAGCGTCGTCTTGGTGATAGACATGATGGGATGCGGCCTCTCGGGCCCGAAGTCCGGCGCATATCGCTCATAGAGGATGCGGTCATCGCGCACTACGACGAAGGCCGAGAAATGCGGCATGGCGAGGTAGCGTCCGACTTCGGGCCGGTCTCCGATGGTCCAGTCGATCTGCTTCCTGAGCGGCAGGACGCGGGGCGCACGCAGCGACATGGCATAACGCGCCGTGGTGTGAAAGTTGTGGAAGCCACGGCGGCGGTGGTCGGGCAGGTTCCAGCGCGGCTGGTTGTCGTAAAGGATGGCCAAGTCGGGATTGGCGATCGAGGGGAGCTTCATCTGGCTCGCATTTCCAAGTTGGGGTGCGTTCGTGAGACTCATGCCGCGGCAACCCTCATGTTGGCACCTTCTACGGCCGGCCGCTCACAACGTTGCGACGGACGTCTTGCCTCCCGGTTTTTCTCACTTTAGCGATGGTCCCGGAACCGGCTAATATCAAATCTTCAGTGGCCAACTCGAAACTGATATGGGAGCTGCCCTTAAGCACAGGCTTGTGGCGGACGAAATTCAACGCATCTAACCTAGAATAATGCGCATCACCTTCCGCGCTTCGACGACAAGGCACGATCCAGGAGGAACAACGGTGGTGGAGAGTCCTGCGTCGACAATGAGCGGGCCATCCAGTTCGTCCCCTTGGAACAGGTCCTCACTGTTGACAATTCGCGTTCGCAGCCACTTGCCGCCGAACATCACATCGCGTTCGGAAAATCTGAGTTCTGTCTTCCGCGTGCCGGATGTGTCGGCTGCAACGTAGTTTCCCATGGGCGCAGTAGCCACCAGGCGCAATGCGACGATCTCGATCGACGCATCGCGATGCGAATGGCCGTAACGCTGATGGTAGGCTTCATGGAAAATCTCGGAGATCTCCCGAGCTGGCGTGTTGTTCTGTGGTATTTCGATCGTAACAGTATACTCCTGCCCATCATATCGCACATCGAGAAGGTACTGATAGTGTATCTCGCCCTTACCGCCTGTTTCAGCGTCTAGATGGGCTTTTGCCAAGCCTGATTGCTCTTCAAATCGGCGAGAGATCTCAGATTCCTCGACATTCCGAAGAAATTTATTGAATGGAACGGCAATATCGTGGCGCATGGGCGAATGCAGCATGCCCCAGGCGGAAAATACGCCTGCGTGTGGCGGAACGACGACGTTGGAAATCTCCAGGGCCTCTGCGATAAACGCGGCATGCATAGCGCCGGCGCCACCAAAAGCGACGATAGAAAAATCGCGCGGTTCGATACCCTGTTCGACGGTGATCCTGCGAATAGCATCGGCCATCTTTGCATTCGTGATGTCCAATATGCCCTCGGCCAGCGTTTCCGCATCCATTCCAAGCGACTTGGCGACTCTCCTTAGCGCGGCTTCCGCCTTTGCACGGTCAATCCGAACTGCTCCGCCCAGCTCCCCTTGTGGCAGGAAGCGATTCAGAAACACTTGTGCGTCGGTGACCGTGGGTTCAATCCCGCCTTTCCCGTAACAGGCCGGCCCCGGTTCGGCCCCTGCGCTCTCGGGACCGACGCGAAGACCGCCCGCCTCGACATAGGCAATAGAGCCGGCGCCAGCACCGATGGATTCGATTTCGACAACGGGCATGATAATGTCCATGCCAGAGAGCGTCGTCTGATTGACGACCCGCGGCTTGCCGTTGACCACGAGACTGACGTCGAAGCTGGTCCCCCCGACATCGGCGCATATGACATTGTCGGTGTGTAGGAGCTTTGTCATTTCCGCAGCGCCAATGATCCCCCCAACCGGGCCCGAAAAGAGGGTCTGAATGGGCTGCTTGCTTGCCTGTTTGACCGACATCAGGCCTCCACTGGACCGCGTTACATAAAGGGGTACTGCAAGCCCTCTTTTTTCCAGGCGGGATTCGATTACCTCAAGATATTGCCGAACCAAAGGGCTGATATAAGCGTCCGCCACGGTCGACGCCGCCCGCTCCGCCTCGCGCCACTCACGTGCGACTTCATGCGAAAGCGATACTGAAATTCCCGGAACGTTCCGCTCCAGGAATTCGCGTGCAGCGATCTCGTGATCGGGATTTTTGTAACTGAACAGGAAGCAGACAGCCACCGACTGAATCCCGTTAGCTCGAGCGTGTTCGGCTGCGGTTTGCAGGTCGCTTACATTTAGTTCCGCAATTTCGTTGCCTTCGTAGTCAAGCCGACCACCTACCTCCAATGTATCCCGTCGGCGCACGAGTTGTTCAGGACGCCGGAACTTGTTGTTGTACATCTCCTTTCGCGGTCGTGATCCCCGCATGATGAAGAAACTGTCGCGAGCACCGGCGGTCGTTAAAAGCATGATCCTGCCGCCGGAGTGAGAAAGCAGCGCGTTCAACCCTTGCGTCGTTCCGTGTACGGCAAACTCGACCTGGGCGAAATCGTCGATAACCCGGCCGAAAGCGCGCAATATGCCCTCCGACAGATCACCGGGTGTGGTTGGATATTTGGCCGCAAGATACTCGCCAGTCCCCGTATTCTGAACGACGACATCCGTAAACGTGCCGCCTATGTCGGCTGCAATCCTGTACCGGTTTTGCCCGATATTGGTTCTGATTATAGTCATTTATCCCGCCTCGTATTACTTGCGACCGGTGAGAGTGTTCGTTATCACCGCTAGAATGATTATCGTTCCCGTTACAATCTCCCGGAGATATGCTTCGAGGTTCATAATGTTGAAGGCGTTGTTGATGATCGCCAACAAAAACACTCCGACCACCGTGCGC
>NZ_RZSU01000144.1:0-13784 GCF_003997585.1 Mesorhizobium sp. M5C.F.Cr.IN.023.01.1.1
GCTCAAGCATGGCGCCCCCGTGGAAGTGCTGCACGCCCGCCACGACCTTGATCCGGACGCCTATGCAGGCCAGGCGGTCGGCTGGGTCGAGGCCGGCGCCGGCATCGTCGGCGGCTGCTGCGAAGTCGGACCGCCCCACATCGCCACCCTGCGCGACCGGCTCGAACAGGCCGGCTACGAAATTTCGGGAGTAGCATAATGCCCAGACCATCATCGCGCATTTCCGGCATCGTGCCTTCCGGCAAGGATGGCTGGGAGGTTCATTTCGCTGCCTGGACACGCAAGGAGGCCGGCGAGGACATCATCATGCTGTCGGTTGGCGACCACGATTTCGACACGCCTGCGCAGACGATCGAAGCTTGCGTGACCGCGGTTCGCGCCAGCAACCACCACTACACCCCGCTTCCCGGCATTCCGCGCCTGCGCAAGGCAATGGCGGCGGCATCGACCGCGTGCACCGGCGTTGCGACCAACCCCGACCAGGTCATCGCCACGCCAGGCGGACAGGCAGCGCTTTACGCGGCGGTACAAGCCGTTCTCGACCAGGGCGACCATGCCATCGTGGTGGCGCCCTATTACGCAACCTACCCCAACACGTTCAGTGCAGCGGGCGCCGATTTCACCGTGGTCGAGACACCCGCCGAGGATGGTTTCCAGCCGCGAGCCGCCCACATTCGTGCCGCGCTCCGGCCGAACACGCGCGCCATCCTCATCAATACGCCCAACAACCCGACGGGTGCTGTCTACTCGCGCCAGCGGCTGGAAGACCTGGCGCAGATCTGCCGGGAACATGACCTCTGGCTGCTGTCGGACGAGGTCTATTGGACGCTGGGCGGCGGCGAGCACATCTCGCCGCGCTCGCTGCCCGGCATGGCGGAACGCACGCTGGTCATCAATTCCATGTCGAAGAGCCACGGCATGACCGGCTGGCGCATGGGCTGGCTGACCGGGCCCGAAGTGATGATCTCGCTGCTGACCAACCTCAATCTGGTGACGACCTACGGCCTGCCGGCCTTCATCAGCCTCGCTTGCGCCGAGGCGCTGGAAAACGGCTACGGCGTCAAGGAGATCGCCGAACGCTATGCCGCAAGGCGCAGCGTCGTCCTCGAGGCCATGCACGGCATGAACAACATCACCGTGCGCGGCTCCGAAGGCGGCATGTATGTCATGCTCGACATCTCGGCCATCGAGCCGGACGACGAGAAATTCGCCTGGGCTTTCCTCAACAAGGAAAAAGTCGGCGTCATGCCGGGCTCGAGTTTCGGCGAGGCCGCCGCCGGCCACATCCGCGTCAGCCTCTGCCAGCCCGAGGCGATACTTTTGGAAGCAGCCCTTCGCCTGCGCCGCTTCGCTTCCAACTATCGCCGTGAGGCCGCATGACAAAGAGTGTTCCCACCAAAGCCCGTGCCGTCATCATCGGCGGCGGTATTTCAGGCTGTTCGGTCGCCTACCATTTGGCCAAGCTCGGCTGGACCGATATCGTGCTGCTCGAACGTAAGCAGCTGACTTCTGGAACGACATGGCACGCCGCCGGCTTGATCGGTCAGTTGCGCGGCTCGCAGAACATGACGCGACTGGCGAAATATTCGGCCGACCTCTACGTCAAGCTCGAAGCCGAGACCGATGTCGGCACCGGCATGCGGCAGGTCGGTTCGATCACCGTGGCGCTGACCGAGGAGCGCAAGCACGAGATTTATAGGCAGGCGTCTCTCGCCCGCGCGTTCGATGTCGACGTGCGCGAGATTTCACCTGATGAAGTCAAGGAGATGTACCCGCATCTCAACATTTCCGATGTGGTCGGCGCCGTGCATCTGCCGCTCGACGGCCAGTGCGACCCGGCCAATATCGCCATGGCGCTGGCCAAGGGTGCGCGCCAGCGCGGTGCGACGATCGTCGAGAACGTGAAGGTAACCAAGGTCCATACCAGGGATAGCCGCGTTACCGGCGTCTCCTGGACGCAAGGCGACGAGCAAGGCATGATCGAAGCCGATGTCGTCGTCAATTGCGCGGGCATGTGGGCGCGCGAGCTCGGGCGCCAGAACGGCGTCACCATCCCGCTGCATGCCTGCGAGCACTTTTACCTCGTTACCGAACCGATCCCCGGCCTGACCCGCCTGCCGGTGCTGCGCGTGCCGGACGAATGCGCCTACTACAAGGAAGACGCCGGCAAAATGATGCTCGGCGCCTTCGAGCCGGTGGCCAAGCCATGGGGCATGGACGGCATCCGCGAAGATTTCTGCTTCGACCAGTTGCCGGAGGATTTCGAGCATTTCGAGCCAATCCTTGAAATGGGCGTCAACCGGATGCCGATGCTGGCCAGCGCCGGCATCCACACTTTCTTCAACGGTCCCGAGAGTTTTACGCCTGATGATCGCTACTATCTCGGCGAGGCGCCGGAGCTTTCCGGCTACTGGATGGCGACCGGCTACAATTCGATAGGCATCGTTTCCTCCGGCGGCGCCGGTATGGCCCTGGCGCAATGGATCAATGACGGCGAGGCACCCTTCGATCTGTGGGAGGTCGACATCCGCCGCGCCCAGCCGTTCCAGAAGAACCGCCGGTACCTGAAGGAGCGCGTCTCCGAGACGCTCGGCCTGCTCTATGCCGACCATTTTCCGTACCGCCAGATGGCGACCTCGCGGAACCTGAGACGCTCGCCGCTGCACGAACATCTGAAGGCGCGCGGTGCGGTGTTCGGCGAGGTTGCCGGCTGGGAGCGCGCCAACTGGTTTGCCAGGCCCGGCCAGGAGCGCGAATACCGCTATTCATGGAAGCGGCAGAACTGGTTCGACAACCAGCGCGAGGAACATCTGGCCGTCCGAAACGGCGTCGGCCTGTTCGACATGACCTCGTTCGGCAAGATCCGTGTCGAGGGCCGCGATGCCTGCGCCCTCCTGCAGAAACTCTGCGCCAACGACATGGACGTGGCGCCGGGCAAGATCGTCTATACCCAGATGCTCAACCAGCGCGGCGGTATCGAGAGCGATCTCACCGTCTCACGGCTATCTGAAACGGCCTACTTCCTGGTCGTGCCTGGCGCGACGCTGCAGCGCGATCTCGCGTGGCTGCGCAAGCACCTCGCCGATGAGTTCGTCGTCATCACCGATGTGACCGCTGCCGAAGCCGTGCTCTGCCTCATGGGCCCGGATTCGAGGAAGCTGATTCAAAAGCTGAGCCCGAACGATTTCTCCAACGAAACCAACCCATTCGGGACGTTTCAGGAGATTGAAATCGGCATGGGGCTGGCCCGCGCCCACCGTGTAACCTATGTCGGCGAACTGGGCTGGGAGCTTTATGTCTCGACCGACCAGGCCGCCCACGTGTTCGAGGCGATCGAGGAGGCCGGCGCCGATGTCAGCCTAAAACTCTGCGGCCTGCACACGCTGGATTCCTGCCGCATCGAAAAGTCCTTCCGGCACTTCGGCCACGACATCACCGATGAGGACAATGTGCTGGAGGCAGGCCTTGGCTTCGCAGTGAAGACTGCCAAGGGCGATTTCCTTGGCCGCGATGCCGTGCTGAGAAAAAAAGAAACCGGATTGGACCGGCGGCTGCTGCAGTTCCGCCTGAAAGACACGCAACCCTTGCTCTTTCACAATGAGGCGATCCTGCGCGACGGCAAGATCGTCGGCCCGATCACCTCGGGCAATTACGGCCATCATCTCGGCGGCGCCATCGGCCTCGGCTACGTGCCTTGCAAGGGCGAGAGCGAGGCGGACGTGCTGTCGTCGTCCTACGCGATCGAAATCGCCGGCGAGCGCTTCGCCGCCGAGGCATCGCTGAAGCCAATGTATGATCCGAAATCGGAACGGGTGCGGATGTAGCGCACCCTTCCCTTCTCCCCTTGTGGGAGAAGGTGGGCGAGCGAAGCTCGGTCGGATGAGGGGTGTTGGACGGATCGCTACACTGAAGATAAGCACCTAAAATCATTCGATATTTCAACGCTTCATTCCGTCCAGCACCCCTCATCCGTCTCGGCGCTGCGCGCCGATCCACCTTCTCCCACAAGGGGAGAAGGTAATTCCGCCGGCTCAAAACCGCTCCAGCTTCGTTCGCACTTTCCCCAGGAACGCCGCCCTCGTCTTCGGTGTCGATGCGTCCATCAGGTAGTGCGCCAGAAAGAATGTCCTGCAGCGGGTGGCGCAGAGTGCCCGCATGCCGCGCAGGATTGTCTTGCGTCCCGGCTGGCCGACGACGACGCTCCACCAGGTCGGTGCGCCGCAGGTCGTGATCACCCCGATCTTCGTCACATGCCTCATCAGCGACTGGATCCGTCCTTTGCCCGCCGGCATCCGGAACGCGACGTCGGTCGCCCAGACCCTGTCGAGCCAGCCCTTCAGCATTGCCGGCAGCCCATACCACCATGTCGGATAGATAAAGAGGATTGCCTGGGCCCAGTTGAGATTTTCGATGTGCGGCTTGAGCGCCGGATCCTGTGGGGCGTGTTCATTGTAGGAGCGTCGCTCGCCGCAGCCCATGACCGGATCGAAATTATCCGCATAGAGGTCGAGCAGCCGCACCTCCCAGCCCCTCGCCTTCAGCACCTCGATGGCACTATCCCGGATCGAGGCGCAAAAGCTTTCCGGGACCGGATGGCAGTAAACCACCAGAACCCGCATCAGAATGCATCCATGCTGGCGGCGACTTTCGCCATGAATCTCTTCCGCGTTTCATCGGTCGACAGGTTCATCGAATAAAGCGCGAGATAGGATACGGAGGCACCGGGTTTTATGGTGACGCGCAACGCACGCTTGACCAGCCTGCGCGGCGGATCGCCCATCAGCATGGCACGAAACCGGCTGCCGCCATAGGTGGCGACCGCCGCCACCTTTCGAATGTTGTGCAGCGACGGCTGCACCTTGCCATTGACTAGCCTGAACGAGACGCCGGGCAGGAAGACGCGGTCGAAAAAGCCTTTCAGGATCGCCGGATAGCCGAAGTTCCACACCGGAAACGACAGCACCAGCGCCTCGGCCCGCAGCAGGCGCTCGACATAGGGCGCTGCCGGATCACCGGCGCCGCGATCGTCGTGATAACCGAGCCGCTCGGCCCGCGTCAGCCGCGGATCGAAATTCTCGGCATAGAGATCGCAGTCGTCGACGGCGTGGCCGGCTGCCGTCAGCCGCTCGACGATCACCTTGTGCAAACCGGCATTGAAGCTGGTCTCGACCGGATGGGCGTAGAGAACGAGGATGTTCATCACCCCGCCTTCTGCAACCCCTTGAACAGGAACGACTTGCCCGAGCGATAATCGTAGTCCGGGTTTTCCCAGGCGATCATCTTGCCGGGATTGAGCAGCCCTTGCGGATCGGTCTCGCGCTTGAAGGCGAGCTGCACCTCGTCCGTCTGCTTCATGCCGCCCTCTTCCAGCGTGTAGCGGTGCGGGTTGAACACCCAGCAGCCATTGTCTTCGTGGATGCGGATGATCTGGTCGAGCCGCTCGGCCGTCGTGAAGCGGACCAGCGGCAGTCCGGCCACGCCGATCGCGCCGTCGAAGCGGATGAATTCGAGATGTGTCGGCACTTCGTCGCCGAAGCGGTCGATCATCGCCTTGACGTAAGCGAGGTGATCCGGCGCGGGATAGCGGGTCTGCAGATAGGTAATCGTTGGGTCGACCCTGATGGCGCGCAGCGTCGTGTGGTTCCAGGTCAGCTCATAGGCCGGCGGCAAGCCCTTGAGATCGGCCTCCTTGTCGGCGCGGAAGACGATTTCGCCCTTGCTGCGCGCAGTAAGAGCGACAAAGGCGTCCATGGCATGCGGCGCGATCATGCAGACGACGATGCTTTGCTCGCGCCTGAAAAACCGCTGGTGCCGCTTGAAATAATCGTAAGGGATGGGCGCGGCGATCGGCGTGATCAGCTTCGCTAGAATGCCGTCCTGAATGGCGAGATCGTTGCCGAAGCCGGCCGCATCCATGAAATCGTCGAAGCCGACGATGACGTCGATCCAGTCGTAAGATGCGGTCAGCGGCATCTCGACCTCGGTGATGATGCCGTTGGTGCCGTAGGCATGCATCACCTTCAGCACCTCCTCGCCGGTAAGATCCATGATGCGAGGCTCCGCCTCCATCGTCACGGTCCTGAGCCGGATGACATTGCCGAGGTCGCGCAGCCCACCCCAGCGGATCGAGCCGACGCCGCCCGATCCGCCGGCGACGAAACCGCCGATCGACGCGGTGTTATAGGTCGATGGCGACATTCGCAGCTCCTGGCCGGAATGCGCGCGCGTCGCCCTGTCGATGTCGGCGAGGACGGCACCGGGTCCGGTCACGACGCGGCCGGGCGCGATCGTCTTGACTGCATTCATTTCGGCAAGATTGAGCACGACGCCGCCGGACAAAGGCATCGCCTGCCCGTAATTGCCGGTGCCGCTGCCGCGCGGCGTCACCGGCACGCCATTCCGGTGACAGGCGGCAAGCACTCGAATCACCTCGTCTTCCGTCTTCGGCGTCACGATCAGATCGCCGGTCACATGGTCGAGCTGTTGCTTCAGCACCGGGCTGTACCAGTAGAAGTCACGGCTCTTTTGCTGGACGATCGCCGGATGGTCGTCGATCTTCAGACCATCGAGATCGCGTTTGAGCGCAGCCAGGTCCATCATCACACCATCAGATCGTCGAGTTCGGCATAATCGGGCAATTGGCGCTCGATGGCGCGGCCGTCGCGCACCACGATGCGATCCGATTCGGGCCGCGACAGCAATTCCGTCCAGCTCCGTCCCCTGAAGACGACGAAATCGGCGGCGCCGCCGGCGGCAAGGGTGCCGAAACCGTCGAGCCGCATCACCTGGGCCGGCGTTGAAGTCACCGCCTGTGGCCAATCGCCGACCGGATGATCGAAATGCAGGATGCGCGTCGCCATGCGGTAGACCTCCAGCATGTCGAGATCGCCATAGGCGTAGAACGGATCTCGGGTATTGTCGGAGGCGACGGCGACAGGAATGCCGCGCGCTTTCATCTCGTGCAGCAGCGTCACGCCGCGCCAGCGCGGCGTGGTCTTGTCGCCGCGCCGGTCCTGCAGATAGAGATTGCACATCGGCAGCGACACCACGGCAAGCCTCGCCTTCGCCACCTTATCCAGCGTGTCGAGCACATCGAGATCGGGCTGGCGTGCCAGCGAGCAGCAGTGGCCGACGAGGATGTTTCCCTCAAAACCGTTCCATAAGGCCGCCTCGGCGATCTTCTTCAGCGAGATCGCCGAGATATCGTCAGTCTCGTCGGCATGGAAATCGAGGTCGAGGCCCTGCTTGATCGCCTGCGCGAACACCTGGTCGAGAAGCTCTTCCAGGTCCGGCAGCATATAGGTGACGACGCCGAGCACGCCGTTGGCCGCGGCGACGCGTTTGGCCAGTCTCTCGAACCATTTCCTGTCGCGCACGCCTTCGATGCCGAGCAGGCAGGCCGCCTGCAGCTCGATGCGGCCACGCCATTTCTCCCGTATCGTCTCGAATACCGGCCAGGAGATCTCTTCCTGTGGCGCGACACTGTCGAGATGGGTGCGCAGGGCTTTGGTGCCGTACGCATAGGCTGAGCGCAGCGAAAACTCCATGCGGCGAGCAACGTCGTCGGCGCTCCAGTGGGCAGCGCGGTCGGCGCCGGTGGCGTTCAACGCGCCCATGAACGTGCCGTCCGGATTGGGTTTTCGAGGCCAGATATGGCCCTTGTCGATATGCGTGTGGCAATCGACGAAGCACGGCATGACGATGCGTCCGCCGAGGTCGACGGCGCCCGCCGGCGAATTGGGTTGGCGATGTGCTGCAATGCTGGAAATCATGCCGCTTGCGACGGCGATATCGGCGAGCGCAAACCCATCGGCGTCAAAGGCTGCAGCAAGGCCCGGCGTCAGAGATGCGTGGAGCCGGGCCTTTGAGAGGACATAAGAACCGTCCGGGAAAATGTTGCTGGGTTCCGGCACCCTATCGCTCCTGCTTCAGCGCGCTTTCGTGCCAGCGTCGCAGGATCAAATGCGAGATCAGCGACAGCACCAGGAAGATCAGAATGCCGGTAAACGAAATCAGGATCAGCGCCGCGAACAGCCGCGGTGCGTTGAGCCGGTAGCCGGCCTCGATGATGCGCGAGGCGAGGCCCGAAGACTGCCCCTGGGCCCCGGCGACGAACTCCGCCACTACCGCGCCGATCAGCGACAGGCCGCCGGCGATTTTCAACCCGCCAAGAAAGTAGGGCATCGCCGCCGGCAGGCGAAGATAACGCAATTGCTGCCAGCGGGTCGCGCCGTTAAGCCTGAACATGTCGCGCAGATTGCGGTCGACGGAATTGAGGCCAAGCGTCGTGTTGGACAGGATCGGAAAGAAGGCGACGATCCAGGCACAAAGCAGAAGCTTCGTCGTCTGGTTGTCGACGTAGATGTTGATCAATGGGAAGATCGCGACGATCGGCGTCACCTGCAGGACGATGGCAAACGGGAAGAACGACATCTCCACCCACTTCGATTGCGCGAACAGCACCGCCAGCCCGACACCGCCGACGACGGCCAAAAGCAGGCTGAGGAAGGTGATCCTGAGCGTCACCAGCAGCGAGGAAAACAGCAGCCCGGCATCGTCAAACAGCGTTTGCAGCACCACACCGGGGCGCGGCAGGATGTATTTCGGGATGTCGCTCCAGACGCAGATGCGGTCCCACAGCCAGATGGCCAGAATCATGATCGCCAGCGGCAGCACCCATCGACCGATGCGCTCGAGCCGCTCCTGGCGCACGCGACGCGCCTCCTCGGGATCGAGCCTCAGCACGTGTTCTTCAATGGCCGTCATGGTGCGGTCCGGCAGTTGAGTTGATGGCGCCGATCAGCACATCGGACGCCTGACGGCAAAGCGCGGCATAATCGGGCGAAGTACGGAAGGCTTCATTGCGCGGATAGGGCGCATCGATGACGAGTTCTTTGAACACCCGGCCCGGCCGCGCGGCCATGACCACGACGCGGTTGGACAGGAAAACGCTTTCGAAGACGCTGTGGGTCACGAAGACAACGGTAAACCGCTCATCCTGCCATAGCTCCAGAAGATCGTTGTTGAGCTTGAAGCGGGTGATCTCGTCGAGCGCTGCGAACGGCTCGTCCATCAAAAGCACGCGCGGCTTGGTCACCATGGCGCGGGCGATCGAGACGCGCATCTTCATGCCGCCGGACAGCTCGCGCGGCACGGCATTCTCGAAACCGGTCAGGTGGACCCGCGCCAGCATCTCCATCACGACAGGCGCAGCCTTGGCCCGCGAAACGCCCTTCAGCCGCAGCGGCAGCCAGACATTGTCGAAGACATCGGCCCATGGCAGCAGCGTCGGCTCCTGGAAGACGAAGCCGATATTCGAGCGGTCGACAGAGCTGCTGCCGCGCCAGTCGAGCACGCCGGAGGTCGGCGTCGCAAGACCCGCAATGAGGCGCAAGGCCGTCGACTTGCCGCAGCCGGACGGGCCGAGAAGGCTGAGAAAGTCGCCATCCCGGATCGTCAGGTCGACATCGCTGAGCGCTGTCACGCCATTGGAAAAGACCTTGCCGACGCCCCGCAGCGCCAGCAGCATCGGACCTTTGCCCGATGCGCTTGCCGGCGCTTGCGCCACTTTCTCCTGCATCATGCCTGGGTGCTATTTCTTCAGGTCGATCCCGACGCCCTTGTTAACGAAGGCCAGCGTGTAGGACTTCTTGATGTCGACGCTGGCCGGCACGACCTTGGCCTTGACCATCTTGTCGTAGAAGCTTTCGATGCGCGCGTCGGTCATCGCGCCGATGCCGAGTTTTTCCGTGTCGCCGGAATCGACGATGCCGAATTTCTTCATCTGCTCGATCGAAAACGCGATCTGCTCGTCGCTGATGTCGGGGTTATCCTTCTTGATCGCCGCGTTGGCGGCAGCGTTGTCGCCGTAGAGATAATTGTACCAACCCTTGGCCGAGCCATCGACGAAGCACTGAACCACCTCCGGCCGCTTGTCGATCGTGGCCTGCATGGTCTCGATCGTCGTCGCATAGGTGTCGAAGCCGTAGTCGGCGAGCAGGAACAGATTGGGCTGGAAGCCGCCTTCCTTGGCGACGGCGAAGGGCTCCGAGGTCACGTAACCCTGCTGGATCGACTTCGGATTGGCGATGAAAGGTGCGGGGTTGAACGTATAGGGCACGCGCTTGGCCGGATCGAAGCCGAACTCCGTGATCATCCATTGGAAGTAGCTCTGTGCACCTTCGTCGCCAATAATGTACTGGTCCGCGTCCTTCAAATCCTCCCATTTGTCGAGGCCCTGACCCGGATGGCTCATGATCACCTGCGGCTCTTTCTGGAATGAGGCGGCGACCACGCGCAGCGGAATGTCCTGCTGAACGGCGTCGAAGGCCTGCAGCATGTTGCCGCCCATATAGAAGTCGATCTTGCCGGCGAGCAACAGCGGCCGACCGCTGACCTGCGGGCCACCTTGCATGATCGTCACGTCGAGCCCGCAAGCCGCATAGGTGCCATCAGCGGCCGCCTGATAGTAGCCACCGTGCTCGGCCTGGGCGAGCCAGTTGGTGCCGAAGGTGACCTTCTCGTTCGCTGCCGCGCTTAGCGTGCTTGCGGCAAGCAGCACGATCGCGCCTACCGAAATCTTAAGTTCTCCGTCCATCCACACCACCCTCTGTTGGCTCCGGCGCGCCACGCACCGGGCTCGACACCATCGACTCACGAAGCAAGACACATGCCATCACCGACGCCGCCCGCCTGCGCAACGGTGGTGCACGAAGGCCGGACGGTCATGCTGTTCGGGAGGCATCGTGCCTATTTTTTGAACGCCTGTCCACAATCGCCCTGATAGTATGCACTGCATCTTGAACGGGCCGCCAATCCGGCTTTAGGCTGACACCAGATTGGAGATTTTCATGTTCAAATTCCTGGCGCCGAAGTCGATCAAGCCGCCCTTCGCCCGCTACAGTCATGGCATCGAGGTGCCTCCCGGCAAGAGGCTGGTGCTGTGTTCGGGCCAGGTCGCCATCACTCCGGACGATCAGATCCCGGAGGATGCCGGCGCACAGGCCGAACTCTGTTTTCACAACATCGCGGCGATTCTTGGCGAGGCCGGGCTTGGACTTTCCGACATCGTCCGCATCAACACCTATGTCACCGACCGCGCCTTCCTGCGGCCCTATATGGACGTTCGCGACCGGCTGTTCACCAGCCCGGCGCCGGCTTCGACGCTGATGATCGTGTCCGGTTTCGCGCGGCCGGAATTCAAGGTCGAGATCGAGGTCATCGCGGCAGGGTAAGGAGCGCTGGCCGAGGGCTGAGAATCGACAGGCCAGTGATCTCAAGTTACACAACAACGGCTGGTGCTGCCCCTCATCCACCTGTCGGCACCTTCTCCCGCGTATACTGACGGGGAGAAGGTGCTGGCCCCAACGCTGGCGATCCCTCTCTCCCCGTCCTTCACGGGAGAGGGTAAGGGTGAGGGCAGCGCAGACGCGCATTCAGTCTCTTCGAGGGCAAAAATGGCCGGAACAAAAAGACGCGTGTGGTGGGGCGATTACCGGACCACCGAATACGCCACCATCGATCCGGAGGCGACGATCGCCGTTCTGCCGCTGGCGGCGATCGAACAGCACGGGCCGCATCTGCCGGTTTCGACCGACACCTCGATCATGAACGGCATGCTCGATACGGTGATCGCGCGCCTGCCCGGCGATCTCGACATCCGCATCCTGCCGGTCCAGGCAGTGGGCAAGTCGAACGAGCACCTGCATGCGCCGGGAACCCTCACTGTGCCGGCGGCGACCTTGATCGAAGCGTGGACCGAGCTCGGCCTGTCGATCGCGCGCGCCGGCGTCAGGAAACTGATCGTCGTCAACTCGCATGGCGGCAACGAGGAGATCATGGGTATCATCACCCGTGAGTTGCGCGTGCATGCAAAGATGCTGGCGGTGAAGACGAGCTGGCAGCGCTTTGGCCGGCCGGCCGGCATGTACACCGAGCTTGAGGATCGCCAAGGCATCCATGGCGGCGATGTCGAGACCTCGCTGATGCTGCATTTCCGGCCGGATCTTGTCGACATGGGAAAGGCCGACAATTTCGTGTCCAACGTCGCCCGCGCCGAAAAGGAATTCTCGCTGCTGCGCCACACCGGAACGCACGCCTTCGCCTGGATCGCCACCGATCTCAACCCGAACGGCGTGGTCGGCGATGCCAGCATTGCAACGGCCGAAAAGGGCAGGCTGACCGCCAACCATCAGGCCGACGGTTTCATCAGCCTGTTGAAGGACGTGCGCAAGGCGAAGCTTGTCGACTGGTTGGCATAATCAGACCACGATTCCGAACCGAAGGCCGGCGCAGCAAACAGTGGAAACCAGGCACTTTTGGGCGACATGCATTAGGCGTCGATCTTCAACTCAAAAGGCGTGCCTTCGAAGGCGTCCGCGCCGCGCCCGATAGCCTGGATCGCGCCGATCATGCGGCCGTTGCGATTGAGCAGCGCATCGGCGACCGCGATCAGCCGAGGGTTAGGTGTCGCCGTCGGCGACAGCGCGCGCAGCGTCTCAGCCAGTTCGACCTCGCAGCGCTTCGGCGCCAATGCCGCCGCGATGATGTAAGCCGAGGCCGTCGAACGGCTGATGCCGGCATAGCAATGCACGACCAGCGGCCTTGCACGATCCCATCGGCGCGCGAAGTCGAGCAGATTGCGGACATGTATTTCGCCCGGCATGGTCATGCCCTCTTGCGCCACCGCAATATCATGCATGACCAGATGCAGATGGTTTTCCCGGGGGATCGACGCCGGCCGCGTCACCTCGGTACCGGCAGCCAGCAGGGAAAGCAGCCGCTCGGCGCCGGTTCTCGCGACCGTTTCCTCGACCTTCGACAGCGAACAGACATGGATCATTGCTTGACCTCCCCAGTGTTATCGTCACGCTGTTGCGCCCAGTCGGCAAGAGCCGATTGGAGCCGCTGCCATTCCTCGTCCGGACCCGGCAACCCGGCGCGCAGGACATGCGGCCGGCCGGAAAAATGGCGAAGCAGGATGCCGCGCCCGCCGAGCGCCGAAAACAGGTTGGCGGCATCCGGTAGGCTGATATAGCGGAACAGCGTGGTGCCGCCGGCAACTGGGACGCCGAAGCGGCCGAACAGCGTATCGAGCCGCGCGGCATCCTCGGCCAAACGGCGTCGCGTCTCGGCCTGCCAGCCAGCGTCGGCAAGCGCGCGGATCCCATATTCGAGCGCCGGACCGGCCACCGCCCACGGCCCGAATTGCGCCTCAAGCCTTTCGACGGTCAGCGCGTCGGCTAATGCAAAGCCGAGTCGCAGGCCGGCAAGGCCAAAGAACTTGCCGAAGGAACGCAGCACGACAATGCCGCCTTGCTCGACATCGCCGGCCAGGCTTTCCGCGCGCGGGCCGACATCCATGAATGCCTCATCGACGACCAGCAACCCGCCTTTGGCGCGCAATTTTCCGGCAAGATCGAGCAGCTTCTTGCGTTCGATGATGCGCCCGTCCGGATTGTTGGGGTTGACGATGATGGCGAGATCGGCTCCTGCCAGGACCTCGAAATCATCGACCTCCGTCACAGCATGGCCGGCGATTGCCGCTGCCCGCTGATGTTCAGCATAGGTCGGCCCGAGCACCAGCGCCTTGCCGGGGCTCGCCAGCGAGGCGACGCGCGGCAACAGGATCTGCGTGCCCGGCGTCGCCACCACATTCGCTGCCGATGGCGCGCCATAAACGCTTGCCGCGACTTCGGCCAACTCGCGGACCCGCGCTGCTTCCGGCAATCTGGACAGGGCGGTGGCGGGCAGATCGAAAAACGGATAGGAGTGCGGATTGATAC
>NZ_RZSU01000145.1:0-13229 GCF_003997585.1 Mesorhizobium sp. M5C.F.Cr.IN.023.01.1.1
TCTCAGGCTTGGCCGCCTGCTCGGGCTCGGCCTGCTGCTGCTCGGCGGCAGGCTGCTCCTTGGTCTTCCGCTTCTCAGGCTTGGCCGCCTGTTCCGGCTCGGCCTGCTGCTGCTCGGCGGCAGGCTGCTCCTTGGCCTTCCGCTTCCCAGGTTTGGCCGCCTGTTCCGGCTCGGCCTGCTGCTCGGCGGCGGGCTGCTCCTTGGCCTTCCGCTTCTCAGGTTTGGCCGCCTGTTCCGGCTCGGCCTGCTGCTGCTCGGCGGCGGGCTGCTCCTTGGCCTTCGGCTTCTCAGGTTTGGCCGCCTGTTCCGGCTCGGCCTGCTGCTGCTCGGCGGCGGGCTGCTTGGCCTTCGGCTTCTCAGGCTTGGCAGCCTGTTCCGGCTCGGCCTGCTGCTGCTCGGCGGCCGGTTGCTCCTCGGTCGTCGGCTTTTCAGGCTTGGCGGTCTCTTCCGGCTTAACCTCTTCGTCGCTCGCCGGCGCCTTTTCGGTCGTGGCTGCGTCTTCGGTCGGCTTCGATTTCCGGCCTGCCTGAACCTGCTTCACCTCCTCGATGTCTTTGAGCTCAGCTGGTTTGGCATCGGGATCGGCTTTCACTTCACCTTCAAAGACCGTGACCGTATTGTTTTCCAATTTGCCGGCCTGCTCGGGCGTCTCGGTCTCGCTGACCTCGATGACAGTCACCTGCTGGTTCGTCTCCTTCTCGATCACATCAACATCAATGACTTTGTTGATCACCACGTTGTTCTGGATCGTCACGTCGCCGGCCGGCTCGGCCGCCTCGACAATGCGCACAAACTCCGGCTCATCACGGATAACGACGACTGAAATGTCCTCAGCAAGGAATTCGCGGGTGGGGACCACGACCCAGTAAAAATCCGGCGTGGTGTCGAACGTCACCTCGATTGAAATCAAATCGGGATCGCGGCGGGGCGGCAGCGGAGCCCAGATCATGTGCTCCCTGTCGCGCCGCCAGCTCACCCATGCTGGCGCCCAACGAGTGCCGGGAACCCAGTACCAGCCGATGTCGTCGGCATAGCCCCACCGGCCGTAATGGTAGGTCGCCCAGCCGAACGGCTCGTCGGACACCCAGAGCCAGCCATACTGCTCGGTATAGACCCAGTGTCCAAGGGTATACGGACGCCAATCGTCAGGTACATCGACCGGGACGAAAACGGTCGCTCCGCGGTACGAAACCCAATCACCATGGGAAGACAGGTCATCGTAGAATGTGCTGATGGAAATGGAAACGTCGGTGGCAGCCCTCGCCTCGGACACAAGCGACAATGGCGCAACCGGGTTGGGAATCTCGACGACCGTGAGCAGGCAGGCGGTTACGCCGCCCAGCATCAGCCGTACAGCGTTTTGGGCGAGGACGCGTTTCATCCTAGTCTTCCTCCGAAACAGATCGCCCTTCAATTTTGGAAACTCACCGGCTGTCGAATTGTTCCACTTGTTAGTGTTGCCCGCATCTGCTCACACACCGGCTTGGCATCACACGATGGTACGCCTATCAGCGCAAACGGCACATCGGCGCATTGCTGCTTGGCAGCTCGGGGGCCGTAACCTGACCGGCTGGTTTCCCCGCGTATTGGCAGCGTTGCGGACGTTGCAAACGGCCGCAATGAAGCCAAAGCGGCGTTCTGGCCCGCCGCCACGATGGCGTTAGCTAATAATCACCAAGGCTAGTAAAGTGTCTTTGGCAAGTTCAGAGGACAGCCATGGGCCAGGAGCAGGTTGAGCGCCGGCTGGCGGCCATACTGGCGGCCGACGTTGTTGGCTACAGCCGGCTCGTGGAGGCTAATGAGGAAAGCACGCTGGTTGCGCTTCGCCAGCATCGCCACGAGTTCTTCGATCCAACCGTAGTCAAGCATGGCGGGCGAATCTTCAAGGTGATGGGCGACGGTTTCCTGGTCGAGTTCGGCAGCGTTATCAAAGCGGCGCGTTGCGCGGTTGAAATCCAGCGCGGCATGGTCGAGCGCAACACCGGGGTTCCTGAGGACCGGCACATCAAGTTCCGCATCGGGATCAATCTCGGTGACATCATCGTCGACGGCGACGATTTCACGGCGACGGCGTCAATATGGCGGCGCGACTCGAGGGGCTGGCGGGGCCAGGAGGCATTGCTTGTTCGGCGGTGGTGCGCGACCAGGTCGGCAACAAGCTCGAATTGGAGTTTCTCGATCAGGGCGAGAAGACGGTCAAGAACATCGCGCAGCCGGTGCATGTCTATTTCGTCAATCTGGCGGCTCCCGCAAACGGCTCCCTCAAGACCACGGTAGGCGCTCAGCCGCGGCCGCGCCCCGACAAGCCGTCGGTGGCGATCCTGCCGTTCGCCAACATGAGCAATGACCCCGAGCGGGAGTTCTTCAGCGATGGGATCACCGAGGACATTATCACCGACCTGTCGAATGTCTC
The DNA here is from genome assembly GCF_003997585.1 of Mesorhizobium sp. M5C.F.Cr.IN.023.01.1.1. Taxonomy (NCBI): domain Bacteria; kingdom Pseudomonadati; phylum Pseudomonadota; class Alphaproteobacteria; order Hyphomicrobiales; family Phyllobacteriaceae; genus Mesorhizobium; species Mesorhizobium sp. M5C.F.Cr.IN.023.01.1.1. Next base: position 2,414 of record NZ_RZSU01000145.1, read on the forward strand.
GGGCCTGTTCGTGCTCGGCCGCAACACCGTCTTCACTTACAAGGGCAAGGCAGTGAACCTGGAGCGCATCGCGAAGGGACTGGGTGTTGCCTATGTGGTCGAAGGCAGCGTTCGCAAGGCCGGGAACCGGGTGCGGATCAACGCGCAGCTGATCGAAGGGGCGACTGGGGGCCACCTGTGGGCCGACCGCTACGAGATCGACCGCTCTATCGATCTGCTCGAGGTTTGCTTGCAGCAGTTTGGAATCGAAATGAAACTATGGTTCAAGAACGATTCCGACCTCGATCCCATCCGCAATCATCCACGCTATCAAGCTCGCCGAATAGCGATCGCCGGGCGGAACTTGCGCGATAGCAAGGATCCTGCCTCTCGGCAGGCTCCACGTCCGTATTGGCGCAACCGTGCCTTCCAAACAGCGCTGTTGGCGCAAGGTGGAAATGATTTTCCATTCACGCAGTTGACCCACTCCGGACCATCCTGAGGTTGGGACACGTGGCTGACGGAGCGATTGTTCCCACCGCGAACGACGGAAGAAACCGCTTCGGCAAGTTCAGCGCGCCAGTTGGTTCGGAGTCCCGAAAACGGACCTTCCTTCGAATGACGCCGTCCTTCCATTGGACCGCGACAGACCTTTGCAGTGACCACTTCGCAGATCCTGTTCCTGTCGAAGGCGGCTCTCTCGTGAAGGGTCGCCACATGACCGTCTCAGTGCTATCATGAACCAGCACGGTCGCGGTGTCGGGCAGCCGGATGGTGCATGTCGCGTCAATCGCCCGGGCTTCATTCGGCGGATCTCCTGAGGGAGAGACAGCCATGGCGACTGCAAGAGCGGAGCGGCGGCTGGCCGCGATCCTGGCCGCTGACGTCGTCGGCTATGCCCGCCTCGTCCAACATGACGAGGCTGGGACGTTGTCGGCCCTGAAGGTTCTGCGTCAGGAGGTGATCGATCCGCTGCTGGCCGAGCATCAGGGCCGTATTGTCAAGCTGATGGGCGACGGTGCGCTCGTGGAGTTCAGCTCGGTCGTCGATGCCGTCGCATGCGCGGTCGCCATCCAGAAGGGCGTTGCCGCGCGGCAGGCCGACGTGCTGCCGGAGCAACAAATCGTCTTCCGGATTGGCGTCAATCTGGGCGACGTGATCCACGAGGTTGATGGGGATCTCTACGGCGACGGCGTCAACATCGCGGCCCGCCTCCAGACCTTGGCAGATCCAGGCGGCATTTGCATTTCCGGTACGGGCTACGATCACCTTCAGGGCAAGCTTGACTGCGACTACGAGTACCTTGGCGAACGCGCGCTCAAGAACATGGAGCGGCCGGTTCGACTGTACCGCCCCCTTTGGGACGGTCCGACCGCACGAACGGGATCGCCCAGGCTCACACTTCCAGACCGACCATCCATTGCCGTGCTGCCGTTCAACGCCATGAGCGCCGACCCGGAGCAGGACTTCTTCAGCGATGGGCTCACTGAGGACATCACCACCGCGCTGTCCAAGCTCAAGGGCTTCTTCGTGATCGCCCGCAATACGATGTTCACCTACAAGGGAAAGCCTGTGGATGTGCGCGCCGTCGGGCGCGAACTCGGGATCCGCTATGTTCTCGAGGGGAGTGTCCGCAAGTCTGGTAGCCGCGTCAGGGTGACCGCGCAGCTCATCGATGCGACCTCCGAAGCCCATCTCTGGGCCGAGCGGTACGACGGCGACCTCGGCGACATCTTCGTCATTCAGGACGAAATCACCGCAAGCGTCGTCGGTCGCATCGGCCCGGAACTCCTGGCGGCAGAGCATGCCCGCGAAAGCCCCAAGCCGCATCAAGGCCTCGATGCCTGGGAATGTGTCGTGCGAGCCGTGTTCCTGTGTTCCCAGTTGTCTGAGGAGAGCAGCCGGAAGATGCTCCCCCTGCTCGATCGGGCAATCCGACTGGCTCCCGACTATGCCCAGGCGCTTGCCATCAAAGGTTGGATTACGATGTGGCGCGCGTTCCAGGGGTGGGAGGACATGGGACACGCCCTGGCACTTGCCAGGGATGTTGTCCAGCAGGCCATTGCCGCGGACGATAAGGAGCCGTGGGCTTACCTTGCGCAGGCGATGATAGCCTTTGCGACGCGTGACAATGTCCTGGCGATGGCAGCGGCCAGCCAGGCTGTCGCGATCAACCCCAACTCCGCGTTTGCGCACGGCCAGTTGGGACTTGCGCATGCCAACGGGGGCCGCGCGGCGGACGCCATTCCTTGCATCGACTACGCTCTCAGACTGAGCCCGCGCGAGGCTTTTCTCGGCGACTTTCAGTTCTACTACGCCCTGGCTTACTTCCAGGGCGCGAACTACGAGCTTGGATTGAGTTATGCGCGGGAGGCGCATCGCTTGCGGTCCGGCCACGCTTATCCGCTGGTCATCGGCACGGCCTGTGCCGGACTTCTGGACAACCAGGAGGCTGCCACGGACTTGCTCGGACGGCTCAAGTCGCTAGTCCCTTACATCTCACGGGACGCGGTCGGAGCAACATCTGCTCTCGTCCGCGCCGAGGATCGGGCGCGCCTGATCGAGGGACTTGCCCGAGCCGGCCTGGATTGACGGGTTGGATTGACCTCGAGAACCGATCGCTTACTGGTGAAGGGCGTTCCCGGCAGCATGTCTCGACGACTTTCGGAATTGTGCTGCGTGGAAGCCCATCTCCGCGGCCTCCCCGACAAAGTTGCCAACACGAAGGTCGCTTCAGCTATCGCTGAAATGCTCCCCGTGATTGGCTCATCGTGAGTAACGCCAACCAGACGCTGGAAGGCGTGGCTCAAGTCTGGTGGCGTTTGCTATCGAATGCCGGACCGATTCAGCGGCGATGCAGTCACACGGGGTTCCATTGTGGCATTCCGCGAAATGAACTTGTGAACCAGGAACGTCCGTTCATGGCGCAACCTCGACCTACAGCGTGGTCAACCGCAACGTCTGCTATCGGGCCGCGGCGAAGATCACCGCAACGGCCAAAATCGGGCGCGAAGCAGAAGGCGTCCATCGGCAGGCCGTGACCTGGTGACCTAGGCAGACACCTTGCCGCCGGCCGGCCAATGTCCCCTCTGGACCTGAGGCTGCCGTCGCGTTGCTCCCGCCCGAGACATAGGGTGGGAGACCGCAACTTGTTGCCGCTCAGTTTTCGGCGGCCAATCATCACTCATCGCAACTGGCTCAGGTGTTTTTGAGATTGCCGTTCATCCCGTTCGGATAGAAGCCGCCTTTGTCCACTCCTTCCTTGTCGGTGAGATAGACGATCCGGAGCACTTCCTGCGGCGTTCTGGTGAACGCTATCGCATCCGGCGTCGATGGAACGATGTTGGCCTTTCCGTCTACCTGGATGCCCTGATCCTTATCTTCCGATCCATCGATCTTGTCCCGGGCATCGGAGACTGCGTTGGCGGCCTTCCAGGCTTCCTCTCCCTTTCGGTAGAGGGTCGATCGCGCCATCCCCATGTGGTAGGCCTCGACCGCCAGGATGCCAGCGGCGGCGGCAAGAAAATCCTTGTTTTTCAGAACTGTCGCCGCACCGGCATAGGCGGTGACGCCGACATCCTCGAACAACATCCCGCCGAGAACGAAGTTCGTTTCGTTGCCGAAGGGATCGAAGTCCGCACCGAGACCGGCCGCTTCCGCGACGGCCTTGAACCCGGCATCGAAATCGATGGCCGGCCGGTCAACCGCGTTGGTTCCAAGCGTCTTACGGTAGAAGCGCACGTGCGCGAGTTCGTTTTCAGCGACCTCCTGCATGAATTCGCCGATGGCGGGCGTCTCGAAGGAAATTTGCTTTCCACCGACGACGTCGCCCGGTTTCGAACCGGCATCGGCTGCGTCGATGCCTTTTCCGGTGGTGCCACGGAGATAGTATTCGGCCTCCATATATTCGAGGTTGAGCGCAAAGCGGAAAATATCTTCGTCCGATATGTCATGTGCCAATACCGGAGAAGGCCTCGCGATTCCGCCGAGTGCCGCTCCGGCACCGAGTACGACAAGTCCCTGAAGGGACTGACGCCGGGATAGGTGAAGTGCGCCCTGCATGGCTGTCTCCTATGATTGTTGATTCAACACCGCTGCCAGAACCGCGGCGCCGAAGGCATTTGCCTGACGATTAGATGGTCCGGGCCACCGAAATATTCCCGCGTCCGCGACAGAGCCCCGCGAAAAGGGACAGCGGAATCTCGGCGTGGACGGCGTCTACGAGCGCTCAGTCGCCGCGTTCGGCTGATGAATCCTTTCGAATCAGGCGGATTGCGAGCCGATCGAGAACTGATTGCGCGAGGCGGTCACAACGGGCGCCAGCGAAGAGAAACGTATCGGTGAACACGGTGGCGAGCTTGTCCCGCAGCGCCTCGCGGAGCAGCCGGCGTGCGCGATAAAGACGGGTGCTCACTGTCTGAGGTGGCAATGCCAAAAGAAAAGCCGTTTCCTCAATGCTCAATTCCTCGACGTCCCGCATGACAAAGACGATGCGAAAGGGCTCTGGCAAGCCACCGACGGCTCGCTCCAGAAGGCTGCGGATTTCTGCGAGAGCGGCCGCCTCTTCGGGACCAGGCTCGTGGGCGCTGAACGGAGCGACCATGCCTTCGATGGCTTTCACGTCGACGGTAGGCCGCCTTTTCCGGCGGCGTCCCAGGGCCTCGTTCAGCGCGATCCGAGTGAGCCAGGTCGACAGCCGCGCCTCTGCGCGGAATTCGGCCAGATGGGTGAATGCGTGGATATAAGTCTCCTGAAGTACGTCCTCCGCCTCGATGTCGTCATTCAGGACGGCGCGGGCGATCCGGTGAAGCCGCTGATTGTGACGCTTGATGATTAGCCAGAACGCGGCGGGGTCACGCTGTCGCGCGTGTTCAGCCAGCCCCGCGTCGTCAAGGTCCTCGATCCTCACTGCCTCGGTGGATCCGGTCGGCTTCTTCATAGGCGCTCCAGATGGATCAGCTTGCTATGAGATAAGCGTTTTCCGGGTTTTCGGTCAGCAGCCCGGTGGAGACTTGGGACTTTAGCGGATCAGAGGTCTGCTCACCAAGTAAATCGGACCTTGTTATGTAACAGTCCGTCTTCCGGTTATGCCGCAACCGCGACGTCCAGAATGGTTCCAACAATGTCTGCTTCTTAAATCGGGCATGGAGGTCAAGCTCCTATTTTTGCTTCCGCTTCGTCTCTCCGCTTCACAACCTCGAACATAGGCTGCATTTCGCAGTTCCTTTTCTCATCGTGCCGCTCTTCGGTTTCGTGAACGCGGGCATCTCGTTTGATGGCGTGGGAATCGATGCGTTGGCGGCTCCGCTCACGCTGGGCATTGCCGCAGGACTTTTGGGCGGCAAGGTCGTTGGGGTGCTCGTGGCTTCATTTCTTGCTGTGCGTGCCGGACTAGCTGATATGCCTGCATTTGCCAGCTGGAGACACCTGCTGGGCGTCGCTTTCCTGTGCGGCATCGGCTTCACGATGAGCCTGTTCATCGCGTTGCTCGCATTTCCCGGTGATGAGCTTCTATAAACCGAGTCGAAGCTTGGTATTCTTGTCGGCTCCCTTGCATCCGCTCTGATCGGCTCTGCCGTCATACTGCTCGGCAAGTCGCCAATTTCATTCCGCGATTACTGAAGGTAGCAATGCTCCACGTGCAGAGCCGCTTTACGGAAACGCGGTTGTGGTCCGGGCACATCGCCCGGCCACTACCTAAGCAGCATCGCTTGCATCGCTCAGGCGCGGCCAAGCCTCCGCAGCATGATCTGCAGGTCGGTTCGGCTGATGTCGGCAATTCGGTCGGCCGCGCTGTCGAGCCAACAAGTGTGCGTAAAAGCCGTTGCAAATCAAGGCTCGTCCAGGCGCGGCGACCGGCCGAGCCCCTATTGCAGGGCTCGGCATGGCCTTCATCGGCGTCACGGCCGAGCGGGCAATCGGCGCTCTGTTGAAGCGATGAAAGAAGAACTCGGCCTCGCGCGATAGGAAACGAGGCTGTTCGCCAATCCATTGAATGCAAAATCCGAGCTGGCGATCGCAGGGCGATTCAAGTGGCCCCAAACACACGGTGCCTCAAGCTCGTCAGCCGCCGCTGCCGCGCAGGAAATATAGGAGAATCACCCCAGCGACGTAGGTGCCCAGCACCGCGAGCGAGTCGTAGCCCATCCTGAAGATGGTCCGGTCCCGCCGCTCCGCGAGGCCAACGAGATAGATCGCTGTGACGGTGATGGCGATCAGAGCGGCAAATCCCTCGAAACCGCCGACGCTGTTCATCACTGCATCTCCGCCACCGGTGACGTCGATCAGAAAGAGGAAAGAGATGTCAAAAAGGTTCGTGCCGAATATGTCCGACATCGCCATCGTATAGAGCCCCGCACGCATCGTGCTGTAGACCGTGCTCATCTCTGGCAGCGAAGTGGCGATGGCGAGGAAGACAGCGCCGAAGAAGCTATGGCCGAGGCCGGTTCCCTCAGCGATCGCATCGCCGGTTCGGGAAAGAACATAGCCGCCGACGATGATGACGAATCCAGCCACGCAAGCTAGTGAGATCGCCCAGCGGAGCGGTTTGTCCTTGTCCTCCTCGGCTTTTTCCTTCGCTCGTTCATTCTCCTTTTCCTTGCTCACCTGCTTGTCGTTTGGGACCCACGGCTTGTCGCTATGCAGTTGGGACAGAAGCCAAAGGCTAATGCAGAAGACGATCGCCAGAAGCCATATCCACAACCCTGCGAAGAAAACAGGAAAGTCGCCGACCATGATCGAAGCGGCGATAATGGAGAGCAACAGGATCTTCAGACCACCCTGGAGGAAAATGACCGGATCGGGGACGACAGACGTCAGCGCCCGTTTACCGATAATGGCGTCGGCCACCGCAAGGATGGCTACCTGCATGGCGATACCGCCGAGGATGCTATTCACGGCTAGGCTGGCATCACCGCTTACCGATGAGGTGATGGCCACCGCCAGTTCCGGCAGGGAGGTAACGCCACCGAGCAGCACAAGGCCGACCAGCGCTTGGCCCATCCCCGTCTTGTCGCTGATGACGTTGGCATAGCGCGCAAGCTTCACGCCGGCAATCCAGACGACCACCGCCGACGCGATAAAGATCGCGATGTTGATCCAGAGATTCAGGCCGGCGAAATCCAACATCATGGCCACACCAGCTAGTGTAGGCCGAAAGGCCAGAAGCTCAGCGTCGACGCCCTCGAACTGCGATTTCGAGGGTTCTGCCCGCTTCATGGCCAGTGGCGGCCACTCCCCCGGGATGCTGCGGGAAACCGTTGATAAGTACCCGGATCAGGCAGCGTCCGAGATGTCCGACTCGGTCTCGAATATTCCCACAGTTTTCTATTTCCTCGGCGGCTAACCCACATGCCACCGCCAAATCCTGGATTGAATAACCAAGATGCTCGCGATATGCACGGATGATATGCGTCCCCTCTGACATGGCAACCAAGACCGTCTCAGGGATGCGCGAATCCTTCATACGACCTCCTCCATGCTATAGCGATATAAGGTCGGGAGATTTGTTCCCGCCTGCGATGCTAGCAAATGCAAAAAATGGATGTCGAGCGGCCCGATCGGCTTCATCCATGGAATGGGCTGCCCACAACGGCGGCCGGAGCTAAGTATGGCGGTTCACTTGGCTCTGATCAAGTCGACGTGCTCGATGACAACGCACCAATTTACGCGGTCAAGCGCGTGGCCGACCTGATACCCGAGGCCAAGAGTCGGTTGACTGGAGAAGAGCAAAGCGCCTCATGATGAAGCGTCCGGAGAAGGTGGCGATCCGATGAACGAGACTCGCGAGTTCGACATCCTCTCTCCAGGATTCCATGCAGATCCGTTTCCCACGCTCGATCAGATGAGGGCTGAAGGGTCGGTGATCCACATGAAGCTACCGATCATCGGCCGCACATGGCTCGCCGTAACGCACGCGGCATGCGCGGCAATGCTGAAGGACCACGACAGTTTCGCGCGTGATCCTGGCAACGCAGGAAGCAAGACACAGGCGCGCATTCTGAGAGTGTTGCCAAGGACGCTCAGCCTTCTGGCGCTGAACATGCTCGGACACGACGACCCTGAGCACCGCCGCCAGCGCGGCCTCGTCGACCAGACGTTCCAGCGCCGCACTATCGAGGCGATGAAGCCGACAATTGCGGCTATTGCAGATCGGCTGCTCGATCGGATGGAGGATGGCACCGAGATCAATCTGATGACTGAATTCTGCCGAGACCTGCCGCTTTCGGTCATCTGCGCGACGCTGGGCCTTCCGGAACGGGATCACGACCGGTTCAAGAACTGGCTGGGGAGACTCACCGATACCGCCGACGTTTGGGCCATAATCCGAGCAATTCCGGGCCTGGTCCGCGTTGTCCGCCATCTTCGACGCGTATCGCGACCCGGGGGCGGAGCGCTACCGGACGGACTGATTGCGGCCCTGCGCGATGTGGAGACGGACGGGCAGAAGCTCAGCGAGGATGAACTCGTGTCGATGATCTTCCTGCTGTTCGGTGCCGGGCAGGAAACCACGACACACCTGATTTCCGGCGGTTTGCTCGCGCTGCTGTCGCACGACGAGCAACGCCGGAAGCTTCAGGCCGATCCTTCACTCATGCCGACCTGCGTCGAAGAATGCCTGCGCCATGTGTCCCCGGTGCAGATGACCAAGCCGCGTTTCGCGATCCGCGACATGGTATGGCAAGGTGAGCAGTTTCGTCGCGGCGACATGTTCGCCGGAATGCTGGCGGCGGCGAATTGCGATCCTTCCAAATTCGAAGACCCGCACCGCTTCGACATCGCGCGGCACCCCAACCCGCATCTCTCTTTCGGCACCGGCGTGCATTTCTGCCTCGGCTTCCAGCTCGCCCGCGCCGAGGCCGCGATTGCATTCGAACGCATCTTTACACGCTTTCCCGATCTCCGCCTCAGCGTCGATGCGCGGCAGATCAAGTGGCGTAAACGGCTCGGCATTCGCGCCTTGGTCCAGCTTCCGATATTACTCCGTTAATGCGCAGGGAAGCAGCTAATGCGAACAGGAACGCCAAATCATGGCTTTTCTCCGTTCCTTTAGCCTTACAGGCTGAAGCGCGCCTCAATGGCGCCGTTCGAGTTGCGTCGACCGCCTTCCAAAGCAGACATGCCAAATCGACGATCGCGCAAAGAAATGTCGCGCGAGTGGACTTCGACCAAATCCACGACCGCCAGCAATTCGGATCCGTCAAATGGGCCAATCAGTGGGATGAGTTCTCCCCCCGGGTCGAGGGCGAAGACCTGCTCTCCCTATGGACAGCGGATATGGATTTTCGTGCCCCGGAAGCTGTGATCGCGCGGCTGCGCGAAGCCGCGGACCATGGCATTTACGGTTACACCCGTCGCGACCCGCGCCACTATGAGATCGTGCAATCGTGGTTCGCGCGCCGGCACAACTGGTCGCCGGTGCTGGAAACCCTGCTTCCTGCGCCAGCAATCATGCCGTGAGTAGCTGCAATACTCCGGACCTTCACGAAGCCCGGTGACGGCGTCATTGTGCAGTCGCCCGTGTACTCACCCTATTTCGAAGTGATTCAGGGAAATGGGCGAGTCCTGCTTACGAATCGGCTGAGACTTCAAAACAACGAATATGAGCTTGACCTTGAGGATTTCGAGAGACTGGCCGCCAGCGGCGCCAAGGCATTTCTACTCTGCAATCCTCACAATCCTGCCGGAAGGGCCTGACGCAAGAAGAATTGGGGGCGCTGAACGATGTTTGCGAGCGCTATGGGATTTTGGTTATGGGCGCCATGACTCGACCAGCGGTCGCCCGCGATCTCAGCTTTCAAAGCTGCCCTATACGACCGAGATTGGTCAATACTTCCGGTTCCTGAACGGGAACATTGCGCCAGCAACTGCCTCACCCGAGGGCTATATAGTCGCGGACAAACATGCCCGCGCTGTGAAGAGCGCGCCAACCGGCACTCAACCCCGCATTCCAAACCGGCCAGGCGTGAATCATATGCGGCCAAATTTCGAGACGTACCTTGACGTCAGCCGCGCCAGCGGCTGCCGCGAGCCGAGTTGCGTCCGACAACAGCGTCTCGGCCGAACCGACTTGTATCAGCATTGGGGGAAATCCGCTCAGATCGGCGAACAACGGCGAGATCAGGGGATCGCGCCGGCCAACGCCGTGGGGAACATAGGCGGTTGCCAGTTCCTCCAAATACGCCCGGTGGACGATAGGGTCGATCGCGTCCTTAGTTGATAGTGTCGCGCCGGACATCGAAAGGTCCGTCCAGGGCGAAACCAGCCAAAGACATCGCGGCAACCGCTCCCCTGCCGCGCACAATATACTGACCAAGCACAGGGTGAGATTGCCGCCCGCACTGTCTCCACCAACCACGATGCGATCCGGCGCGATCCCTTGCCGGCTCAGAAAGCGCCATGCGGCGAGTGCGTCTTCATGTTGCGCAGGGAAAGGATGTTCCGGCGCGCGTCGATAGTCGATCGCGAGGGTGCGCATTCCCATTGCTCGACCTGCCTCGGTCACCATTCGACGATGACTTTTGAGAGAGCCGGAGCAGTAGCCACCACCGTGGAAAAAGAGCAGAACCTTATCCCTGTCACTCTCAGGCGCTAGGGACCACTCTCCCTCGAGGGCATCGAAAACCGCATCCTCGCATCGGATGTCGTCCGCAATCGGCCACACCGAACCAACCTCATCGAGTCGTGCCCGGCGTTCGTCCCAGCCCACCGGGCGTGGCTTTGACGTCAACAACCTGCGGACGGCGTTGATCTCCGTCAGATCGAGGTGTTCATCCACATCGCTCATTTTGCTTTCCTACCCCATCAAGCATAGAAAACCGGCGGACAGCAGCAGCCA
>NZ_RZSU01000146.1:0-13067 GCF_003997585.1 Mesorhizobium sp. M5C.F.Cr.IN.023.01.1.1
GCCTCGGTGACCATATACCGGCTCGCCTCCGGCCTGCGCGACGGCCAGCCCGGCGACGGGGAGTTTCGGCTTGCGCAATCCATTCGACCCGGCGCCGAGCCGGGCGCGCGCTGGTATCGTGCCCGCGCCCGCGCCTTCAGCGTCCCGGGCCAGCGGCTGCCCTTGCTCGCCTGGGAACTCGCCGACATCTCGGAAGAACGGGCCGAGCAGGAGCGGTTCTTCCTCGATCTGCAGGAGGCCATCGATCATCTCGACCATGCGCCGGCCGGCTTCTTTTCGGCCGATCAGGAAGGCCGCGTCACCTACATCAACGCCACGCTTGCGGAGTGGCTGGGCATCGACCTGACGAGCTTCACGCCTGGCGCCGTCACGCTTCCGGAGATCGTCGCCGGCGACGGCATGGCGCTGGTCCGCTCGGTCAAGGCCGATCCCGGCACCACGCGCAATGCGGTCATCGATCTCGATCTGACGACAGTGAAGGGCGAGGCGCTGCCCGTGCGTTTCATGCACAGGGTCTCGGCCAGCCGCGAGGGCGTCAACGGTCCGACGCGCACCATAGTGCTCAACCGGACGCAAGGCGAGGACGCTTCCGCCGACCTTCGCGCCTCGGAGATCCGCTTCACCCGCTTTTTTAATTCGACGCCGATGGCAATAGCAGCTGTCGACAACAGCGGGCGCATCTTGCGCACCAACGCGCCTTTCCTGTCGCTGTTTTCCTCCGTCGTCGACGGGGACGCGGTCGATCGGCGCGTGCGGCTGGACACGGTGATCCATGAGCGCGACCGGCCCGCCTTTGCCGCGGCGTTCGAAAAAGCGCGACAAAGGCAGGCTGACATCGAACCGATCGATACGCTGCTGCCCGGCAATGAGGAACGGCACATGCGCTTCTACGTCAACGCGGTCGCCGACGGCACCGGCGAGGGCGCCGAAGAATCGGCCATCGTCTACGCCGTCGAGACCACCGAGCAAAAGGCGCTCGAGGGCCAGATGGCTCAAAGCCAGAAGATGCAGGCGGTCGGCCAGCTTGCCGGCGGCATCGCACACGACTTCAACAATGTGCTGACCGCCATTATCATGGCGTCGGACCTTTTGTTGACCAATCATCGCCCGTCTGACCCGTCCTTTCCGGACATCATGAACATCAAGCAGAACGCCAACCGGGCGGCGTCGCTGGTGCGGCAGCTTCTGGCCTTCTCGCGCAAGCAGACGCTGCGGCCGGAGGTGCTCAACCTGACCGACGTGCTTGCCGATCTGCGGATGCTGCTGGCCCGCCTGGTCGGCAACGACATCAAGCTGAAGGTCGACCATGGCCGCGATCTGTGGCCGGTGAAGGTCGACATCGGGCAGTTCGAGCAGGTGGTGGTCAATCTGGCGGTTAATGCGCGCGATGCGATGCCGAACGGCGGCGACCTCACCGTGCGCACCCGGAATGTGACCACAGAGGAGAGCAAGAGCCTTCCCTACCGCGAACTTGCGCCGGCCGATTATGTGGTGGTCGAAGTCGAAGACACCGGCAGCGGCATCGCCCCCGAAGTACTCAAGAAGATTTTCGAACCCTTCTTCACCACCAAGGAGGTCGGCAAGGGCACTGGCCTCGGCCTGTCGATGGTCTATGGCATCATCAAGCAGACAGGCGGCTTCATCTTCTGCGAATCCGAGGTCGGCAAGGGATCGGTGTTCCGCATCTTCCTGCCGCGCTACATCGCAGAGGCGAGAGCGGGGGGCGAACCCGGCGAGGCGCCGGCTGCACCGGCAAAGATCGCCGACGCAGCCAAGGATCTGTCGGGTTCGGCCACGGTGCTGCTCGTCGAGGACGAAGATGCCGTGCGGATGGGCGGCATGCGGGCCCTGACGTCGCGCGGCTATACCGTCCACGAAGCGTCCTCAGGCGTCGAGGCGCTGGAAGTCTTCGAGGCGCTCGGCGGCAAGGTCGACATTGTCGTTTCCGATGTGGTGATGCCTGAGATGGATGGGCCGACGCTGCTTGGCGAATTGCGCAAGCGGCAGCCGGACATCAAATTCGTCTTCGTTTCCGGCTACGCGGAGGATGCGTTCGCTAAAAACCTGCCGGCAGACGCGCATTTCGGTTTCCTGCCGAAGCCGTTTTCGCTCAAGCAACTGGCCACAATCGTCAAGGATGTGCTGGAATCTTAGGGCTTACTAATTCTCGCACTTGCGAAATGGCGTGAGACTGCCATTATTATGGACGAAACGGGCGGCGGGTTTTGGGGGGAGCATGCCGTGACGCCGCACAACGAGGCAGGCAAGGGTGATTATGCCGCAACAGTGCTGTTGCCGGGCGACCCGCAGCGTGCCGAATGGATGGCGGAAACCTTTCTGGAGGCGCCGCGCTGCGTCAACCGTCGAAGGGAAGCCCTCGGTTTTACCGGCTTGTTTCGCGGCAAGCCCGTGAGCATCCAGTCCACTGGCATCGGCGTCTCGTCATTCCTGATCTACGCGCATGAATTGCTGGATTTCCACGGCGTGAGGACACTGATCCGCACCGGTACCTGTGGTGCCCTGACCGCCGCGGTTAAACTGCGAAGTCTGGTGATCTCGCAGTCGGTGCGCGGTGAAAGTGCCGAGAGCGGCCAGGTTTTTGGGCTCTATGGTGCTGATGCCGGCCCCGATCCGGCGCTAGTTTCCCGAGCCTTGGCCCGAGCTGCCGGAATCGGCATCGAACATCAGGCTGGGCTGACCATCTGCAGCGATATATTCTATCATCCTCAGGGGCGCGATCGCTTCGCCGAAGCGCAGGCCCACGGCGCGCTGGCCGTGGATATGGAGACCAGTGCGCTCTATCGCATCGCGGCGCATTTCGGCGCCCGGGCGCTGTCGATCCTGACTGTCGTCGACAATGTGGTGACCGGCGAGCAAACCGATTATTCCGAACGCCAGGCGCTTTTCACCGATATGACCCGCCTGGCACTCGATGTTGCGAGCGAAAGTTAAGCTGCTTGCCGCTTCGGGGCCGTGTGTTCTTCGATCCCCGGCCGATGGCCGCGCAGATAGAGGGCACAGGTCGTGCGCAACATCGAGGCGAAGTTCGGAATCTGGCCATTGATCTCTATGGCCTCGTCATAAAGCTTCGAGATGAATTTCGGCGTCGTTAAACCTTGGCTGGCGGCGATCTCGTCGAGCAATGTCCAGAACGTCGCCTCGAGCTGGATGCTCGTCGAGTGCCCATCGATGCGGATCGATCGATTGATCTGCCGGTAGCCCTCCGGATCCTGCCCGGCAAAAACCCTGCACATCGTTACCTCCCGTTCTTAGTGGTCTTGGCCATTCTTGTTGATTTTTAGGCGCAATCTGCAGCGATTCGCGCCTTTGAGTTATTGCGGCCAATTATCTTCAGCCGGAAAGCGGAAAACAGCAATCGGACTTTCGTCCTTAGGCGGTTTGCCACCCCATCGTTAGATTAGCGCGTGGTAATCGGCTGCCACCACCTTTGCCGCAACCCGCACATAATCACGCCGACGCGCACAAGGCGCTGCTGCGACGGAGTGTCATTTGACGAAGACGATCCACACCATGATCAGGGTTCTGGACGAGGCCCGGTCCATCGACTTCTACCGGAAAGCCTTTGGGCTGGACGTCGCTGAACGGCTCGATTTCGAAACCTTCACGCTCGTCTATCTGAGCAATGTCGAGGCGGGGTTCGAAGTCGAGCTCACCGTCAACAAGGGCCGCCAGGAGCCTTATGCGCTCGGCGACGGCTACGGCCATCTCGCGGTTTCGGTCGCCGATCTGGACAGCGAACATGATCGGCTCGGCGCGCTCGGCTTGAGCCCGAAGAAGATCGTTGAGTTCAACCGCGACGGAGCGCTGCTCGCGCGCTTCTTCTTCATAGAGGATCCCGACGGCTACAAGATCGAGGTTCTGCAGCGTCAGGGCCGGTTCAAATAGGAGACATTACGGCCGCGTCGGCCAGCGGGCGCCAGCCAGGGCACCTTCGGGTGCGCACAGCAAGCAAAGGGAGGAACAAATGGTCACGATTTATGAGAGAAAGCCGGCCCATGCAAGGAAGCCCGGGCTATCGCGCCGTGAGCTTCTGAAGCGCGGTGGTGTCGGCGCGTTGCTGGTCATTTCGGGCAGTGCCGTCATCAGCCCGGAACATGCCTGGGGTCTCGAAACATCCGCGCTCAAGCCCGAAACCATGGCGACCCTGATCCAGATGGCGCGCGACATCTACCCGCACGACCAAGTGCCTGACAAATATTACGCAATCGCCGTCAAGGCCCATGACGAGCAGGCCGGCAAAGACCCAGCCCATAAGGACCTCATCGAAAACGGCATCGCCGAACTCGACTCGAAGTCGGGTAAGGGTGGCTACACCAGCCTCGGCTGGGAGGAGCAGCGCGTTGCCGTGCTAAGAGAGGTCGAGGACACGCCGTTCTTCCAGGCAGTCCGTGGCGGGCTTGTCGTCGGCCTCTACAACCAGAAAGAGGTCTGGCCGATCTTCGGCTACGAGGGCGAGTCCTACTCCAAGGGCGGCTACATGGCGCGCGGGTTCGACGACATCGAGTGGCTCTGAGCCCCCGTCGTCCCAAACCGCACACAATAGACATCATGGGAGGAAACCATGGCAGCACCATTTGATCTCACGAACGACGGCGTGGTTGTCATCATCGGCTCCGGCGCCGGCGGCGGCACGCTCGGCAACGAACTCGCCCAGAAAGGCATCGATGTCGTCATCCTGGAGGCGGGCGCACGGCACGAATACGAGGATTTCATCAACGACGAGTGGGATTCATTCGCCCAGCTCGCCTGGACGGACAAGCGCACGACCTCGGGCGACTGGCGGGTGGCGAAAGATTTTCCCAATCTGCCGGCATGGATCGTCAAGGCGGTCGGCGGCTCGACCACGCACTGGGCGGGCGCCTCGCTGCGCTTTCAGGAGCATGAATTCAGAACGCTTTCGACCTACGGAAAACTAAAAGGCGCGAACCTGCTCGATTGGCCGATCACGCTTGCCGAGCTGGAGCCCTACTACGCAAAGGCCGAAGATAAGCTGGGCGTGACGCTCACCAACAACATCCCAGGCCTTCCCGGCAACAACAACTTCAAGGTGATGAAGGCCGGCGCCGACAAGCTCGGCTACAAGGAGTGCCACACCGGCCGGATGGCAATCAATTCCGAGCCGCGCGACAACCGCAATGCCTGCCAGCAGACCGGCTTCTGCTTCCAGGGCTGTAAATGGGGCGCCAAATGGTCGACGCTCTACAGCGAAATTCCCAAGGGCGAGGCGACCGGCCATCTCGAGGTCAGGCCGAACGCCATGGCTATCAAGATCAACCACGATGGGTCAGGCAAGGTGACCGGCGTCGTCTATGCCGACAAGGACGGCAGACTGCAGGAACAGAAGGCCCGCATCGTCGCCGTGGCCGGAAACTCGATCGAGAGCCCGCGGCTGCTGCTCAATTCGGCATCGAGCCAGTTTCCCGACGGCCTTGCCAATTCGTCGGGGCAGGTCGGCAAGAACTACATGCGCCACACCACGGGCTCGGTCTACGGCATCTTCGACAAGCCGGTGCATATGTATCGCGGCACCACCATGGCCGGTATCATCCGCGATGAGGCCCGCAACGATCCTTCGCGCGGCTTCGTCGGCGGCTACGAGCTTGAGACGCTGTCGCTCGGACTGCCGTTCATGGCCGCCTTCCTCGATCCCGGCGGCTGGGGGCGTTCCTTCACCACGGCGCTCGACCACTACGACCATATGGCCGGCATGTGGATCGTCGGCGAAGACATGCCGCGCGAGGAAAACCGCATCACGCTGCATGCCGATCTCAAGGACGAGCACGGCATGGCGGTGGCGGACGTCCATTTCGACGACCATGCCAACGACACGGCAATGCGAGACCACGCCTACAAGCAGGGCTCGGCGCTTTACGCAGCGGTGGGTGCGACCCGGACCTTCCCGACGCCACCCTATCCGTCGACCCACAATCTCGGCACCAACCGGATGAGCGAGAAGGCGGCCGACGGCGTCGTCAACAAGCATGGCCAGGCGCACGACATCAAGAACCTGTTCGTGTCGGATGGCAGCCAGTTCACCACCGGCGGCGCGGAAAATCCGACATTGACGATCGTGTCGCTGGCGATCCGTCAGGCCGACTATATCGCTGAACAGATGTCGGCCAAGAGCATTTAGCGATACCCTCTCGACTGCCTGTTGGCGCGGAACCTCGCAAGGTTTCGCGCCTCTTCTTGTCGGCTGTTCAACGCTTCGTGCAGGTCGAGGCGGTGAAGGCGCCGTCAGGCTGCTTCATGATGATGTCGAAGGACGGGCTGGTTTGATCGTCCAGGATGGCTTGCGTGAGCGAGATCGAGTTGCCGCCGGTCGTATAGCCGCCCAACGGGCCCAACCATGTAATCTCGCCATTTGCATCCATCTGATAGTTGTAGCCCTGCCGGGCGGTTCCGAAGGTCACCGGACCGCTATAGACATTTCCCTTGATGGTGATGTCGCCAAGGCTGAGGAACATGCCAAGCAGATAGACTTCGCAATGATAGGTCCCGTCCGGCAATTTGCCGTGGGTGAAATCGGCACGTGCACTGCCGGTGGCCGCAAGCAGAAGCATGGTGCTGAAAATACGAGAAATCCTGGAGGTCATGACGTAGCTCTTTTGAAGATCGAACTTGCCCCATTTTCCTGCAGCGCTGCAACAGTTCGCCGTCTTTGATACGGTGTTGCTCAAAATTCATGCATTAATTCGTGAGTGATCAAAACTTAGGCGAGAGTGGGGAATTTTTTCTCAATCAGAACACCTGCGGCGGCGCTTAACGTTGGCGGCTAATATATTAACCGACTGATAGGGCAGGGAAATCCAAGCCCACTCAATTTTGCTCCCGCGGTTGGCACAGCCGTTGCATGGTCTGTTTGCGATGCGATCAACCAGCTAGGGAGTTTGAAATATGAGGGGCAGTTTCTCGACAATAACAAAAATGTTTTCGGCAGGCGCGGTCACGGCCGGCTTGCTGATGAGTGTCCCGGCCAAGGCGGCTGACGACACGATCAAGGTGGGTATTCTCCACTCGCTGTCGGGGACCATGGCGATTTCGGAGACGACGCTGAAGGACGCCATGCTGATGCTCATCGAAGAGCAGAATGCAAAGGGCGGCCTGCTCGGCAAGAAGCTCGAAGCGGTCGTCGTCGATCCGGCTTCGAACTGGCCGCTGTTCGCCGAAAAGGCACGCGAGCTGATCTCCAAGGACAAGGTCGCGGCGGTGTTCGGTTGCTGGACCTCGGTGTCGCGCAAGTCGGTGCTGCCGGTGTTCAGCGAGCTCGACAACATCCTATTCTACCCCGTCCAGTATGAGGGCGAGGAGAGCGAGCGCAACGTGTTCTACACCGGTGCGGCGCCGAACCAGCAGGCTATTCCGGCCGTCGACTATCTGATGAGCGAGGACGGCGGGTCGGTGAAGCGCTGGGTGCTTGAAGGCACCGACTATGTCTATCCGCGCACCACCAACAAGATCCTCGAAGCCTATCTGAAGGCCAAGGGCGTCGCTGCCGAAGACATCATGGTCAACTATACGCCGTTCGGCTTCTCCGATTGGCAGACCGAGGTCTCGGCGATCAAGAAGTTCGGCTCGGCCGGCAAGAAGACCGCCGTCGTCTCGACGGTCAATGGCGACGCCAACGTGCCGTTCTACAAGGAACTCGGCAACCAGGGCATCAAGGCCGAGGACATCCCGGTCATGGCCTTCTCGGTCGGCGAGGAAGAGCTTGCCGGTCTCGATACCGCGCCGCTCGTCGGTCATCTCGCCGCTTGGAACTATTTCCAGA
Organism: Mesorhizobium sp. M5C.F.Cr.IN.023.01.1.1; assembly: GCF_003997585.1. Classification (NCBI taxonomy): domain Bacteria; kingdom Pseudomonadati; phylum Pseudomonadota; class Alphaproteobacteria; order Hyphomicrobiales; family Phyllobacteriaceae; genus Mesorhizobium; species Mesorhizobium sp. M5C.F.Cr.IN.023.01.1.1. The sequence continues at coordinate 7,793 of NZ_RZSU01000146.1, forward strand.
GCATCGATACGCCCGAGAATGCGAAGTTCATTGCCGACTGGCACAAGTTCATCAAGAACGACAAGCGCACCACCAACGACCCGATGGAAGCCCACTATGTCGGCTTCAACATGTGGGTGAAGGCGGTTGAGAAGGCCGGCACCACCGACCCTGACAAGGTCATCGACGCGGTGATCGGCGTCTCGGTGCCGAACCTGACCGGTGGGTATTCGACCATGATGCCGAACCATCACATCACCAAGCCGGTACTGATCGGCGAAATCCAGGCCGATGGCCAGTTCGAGACCGTCTCGCAGACGCCTGGCCTGGTGATGGGTGACGAGTGGTCTGACTATCTGGCTGATTCGAAGGACCTGATCTCCGATTGGCGCGCGCCTCTGTCCTGCGGCAACTTCAATGTCGCCACCGGCAAGTGCGGCGGCAAGGGAACCAACTGATCCTCCCGGGTCTGACAGGTCGTGGAGTTCTCCACGACCCAGACCGCGACGCGTCCGGGCGAGCTCCTCCTCTCCTCCAGTCCGTCCGGACGCGAATTTCAACCCTTCAAGAGCCGCCAGAAATCGATGATCTTCACCCGCGCGATCGGCCTGACGCTGCTGCTCCTCCTGGGGATGCTATCGCCGTCGAACGCTGCCGAAGCGGATCTGCGCGCCATCATCGCCAAATTTGCCACTGCCTCGAATTTTTCGGCCACCGAAGCTGTCGTGCGCGAGCTGGCGGCCACCGGCGATACTGCCGTCGAACGCCCGCTCGGCGCGCTTGCAGAGGGCGATCTCTACGTCCGCAAGGCCGATTCGCTGGTCTTCATCGGCAAGGAAGGTGGCGGCAGCGTTGAGCTGCTCGACCCGCTGAGCGGTGAAAAATCCGGCGACGCGGCCAAGGGCGAGATCACCAAGATCAAGGTCAACAATACGCTGCGCCGCGCCATCCGCGATGCTTTGGGCATGCTGACGCTCGGCGCGAAAGATCCGGCCGCGCGCATTGCCGCCGCCGACACCATGTTCAAGACGCCCGATGCGACAAACATCGAGCCACTCGATGCCGCAATCGCCAGCGAAACCGTGGCAAGCGTCAAAGCGCTGCTCGAACAGGCTCGCGCCGCATCCATTCTGGTGTCGGGCAGGCCGGAGGCCGACAAGCTGGCGGCGATCGCCCTGATCGGCGCGCGCGGCGACCGCACCGCACTGTCCCTGCTCACCTCCGTCGAGGCCAATTCCGAAGGCGCGGTCAAGGACGCGGCGACGGCGGCGATCGCCAGCATCAATTCGACGCTGGCGCTGTGGGATGCGGGCCAGAACATCTGGTACGGGATTTCGCTTGGATCGGTGCTGCTGCTGGCGGCGATCGGCCTTGCCATCACCTTCGGCGTCATGGGTGTCATCAACATGGCGCATGGCGAAATGGTTATGCTCGGCGCCTACACGACCTTTGTCGTGCAGGAGGTGATCCGCAATTCCTTTCCCGGCCTGTTCGACTGGTCGCTGGTCATCGCGCTGCCGCTCGCCTTCTCGGTCGCGGCGCTCGTCGGCCTTGTCATCGAGCGGGGCGTCATCCGTTTCCTTTACGGCCGGCCGCTAGAGACGCTGCTGGCGACATGGGGCGTCTCGCTGATCCTCCAGCAGGCCGTGCGCAGCATCTTCGGGCCGACGAACCAGGAAGTCGGCAACCCGACATGGATGTCCGGTTCGTTCGATATCGGCCAGCTTGCGGTTACCTGGAACCGGCTCTGGATACTGGTATTCGCGCTCTGCGTGTTCGTGGTGCTGCTGTATGTGATGAAGCGCACGCCCTGGGGCCTGCAGATGCGCGCCGTCACTGCCAATCGCCGCATGGCCGCGTCCATGGGAATCAGGACGCCATGGGTCGACGCGCTGACCTTTGCACTGGGGTCGGGAATTGCCGGCATCGCCGGTGTCGCGCTCAGCCAGATCGACAATGTCTCGCCCAATCTGGGCCGCGGCTACATCATCGACAGCTTCATGGTCGTCGTCTTCGGCGGCGTCGGCAATCTCTGGGGCACGCTGGTCGGCGCCTTCTCGCTCGGCATCGTCAACAAGTTTCTCGAACCCTATGCCGGGGCAGTCCTCGGCAAGATAGTCGTGCTGGTCCTCATCATCCTATTCATTCAGAAACGCCCGCGCGGCCTTTTCGCGCTGAAGGGCAGGTCGGTGGAAGCATGATCACGGGACGCTTCTTCGCCGCCGGCGCCGACCGCCGCATCACCATCACGATCTTCATCCTTTTGGCGGTCGCCTTCATTGTGCCGCTGCTCAATCTTGCGGTCTCGCCGACAAGTGCTTTCTACGTGCCGTCCTATGTCGTCGCGCTCACCGGGAAATATCTCTGCTACGCGCTGCTCGCCTTGGCGCTCGATCTCGTCTGGGGCTATTGCGGCATCCTTTCGCTCGGCCACGGCGCCTTTTTCGCGCTCGGCGGCTATGCGATGGGCATGTATCTGATGCGCCAGATCGGTTCGCGCGGCGTCTACGGCAATCCGCTGCTGCCGGACTTCATGGTGTTCCTGAACTACAAGGAGCTGCCGTGGTTCTGGTTCGGTTTCGACCATTTCTGGTTTGCGGCGATCATGGTGCTTGCGGTGCCCGGCCTGCTTGCCTTCGTCTTTGGCTGGTTCGCCTTCCGCAGCCGCGTCACCGGCGTCTATCTGTCGATCATCACCCAGGCAATGACTTATGCGCTGCTGCTTGCGTTTTTCCGCAACGACATGGGCTTTGGCGGCAACAACGGCCTGACCGATTTCAAGGATATTCTCGGCTTCAACGTGCAGGCCGATGCGACTCGCTCGGCATTGTTCGCGGCCAGCGCCATAACACTGGCGCTCGCCGTCTTCGTTACCTGGGCAATCGTCGGTTCAAAATACGGCAAGCTGCTGATGGCTGTGCGCGACGCCGAGAGCCGCACGCGCTTTCTCGGCTGGCGCGCGGAGAACGTCAAACTGTTCGCCTTCACTGTGTCGGCTGTCATGGCCGGCATTGCCGGCGCGCTCTATGTGCCGCAGGTCGGCATCATCAATCCGGGCGAGTTCGAGCCGTCCAACTCGATCGAGGTCGTGGTATGGGCGGCCGTCGGCGGGCGCGGCACCATCGTCGGGCCGATCATCGGCGCGCTCGTGGTCAATGCCGGCAAATCCTGGTTCACCGGCGTGCTGCCGGAGTTCTGGCTGTTTGCGCTGGGTGGACTGTTTGTCGCCGTCACGCTGTTCCTGCCCAAGGGCATTGTCGGCATGTGGGATTCCTGGCGCGGCAACGCCAAGGCGCTGCGCGCAGCCTCGATCGCCGAGGAGGCCGGCACAGATCCTGACGTCCCGCCACCGCCGAAGATCGTTCGCTCGGCTGCGAGAACGCCGGGCGACTGGTCCGCGTCCGGCCCCGAACCGCAGCCGGCGGAGTGAGCGATGTCGAAGAGCAACACCATCCTCTATCTCGACGGCGTCTCAGTTTCCTTCGACGGCTTTCGCGCCATCAACAACCTGTCGCTGGTGCTCGACAAGGGCGAGATGCGGGCGATCATCGGTCCCAACGGCGCCGGCAAGACCACGATGATGGACATCGTCACCGGCAAGACGCGTCCCGACGCGGGCGAGGTTTACTTCGACGGGCAGGTCGACCTGACCAAATATGACGAGGCCGAGATCGCCATGATGGGCATCGGCAGGAAATTCCAGAAGCCGACCGTCTTCGAAAACCACACGATCGAGGAGAACCTGATGCTGGCGCTGAAGGGCCCACGCTCGATCTTCCCGGCGCTGTTCCATCGCCGCTCGGCCGCGGAGGCGCGGCAGATCGACGATATTCTCGGCATCACCCGGCTGGGCGACAAGCGCGATGAACTCGCCGCCAATCTCAGCCACGGCCAGAAGCAATGGCTCGAGATCGGCATGCTGCTGGCGCAGGATCCGAAGCTGCTGCTGGTCGACGAACCGGTTGCCGGCATGACCGACGCCGAGACCGAGGAGACCGCGCGGCTGCTCAAGGATATTGCGCGCGACCATTCGGTCATCGTCGTCGAGCATGACATGCATTTCGTGCGCGAGCTCGGCGTCAAGGTCACCTGCCTGCACGAAGGCTCGGTCCTGTCCGAAGGCTCGCTCGATTTCGTTTCGGCCGACGAGCGTGTCGTCGAAGTCTATCTGGGGAGATGATCATGGTCTGGCGCGTTCCGTTCCATCATTTCGACCTTTCGTTCTTCAGGCGTTGGAGAAGGCGCTGACTATGCTCGAAGTTTCCAACGCCACGCTGCACTACGGCGCCGCCCAGGCGCTGCGTGGCGTCTCGCTGAAGGCCGGCGCGGGCAAGATCACCTGCGTGCTCGGCCGCAACGGCGTCGGCAAAACCAGTTTGATGAGATCGATCGTCGGCCACCACCGGCTGACGAGCGGGAGCGTTGCCTTCGAGGGGAAGGCGCTCGACCGGAGCGCGGCGTATGACCGCGCCCGGTCGGGCATCGCATTCGTGCCGCAGGGCAGGGAGATCTTCCCGCTGCTCACCGTGCGGGAAAACCTCGAATCGGGCTTTGCGCCATTGAAGCGCGCCGACCGCAAGATTCCCGGCCATGTCTTCGAATTGTTCCCGGTGCTGAAGCAGATGCTCGCGCGCCGCGGCGGCGACCTTTCCGGCGGCCAGCAGCAGCAGCTTGCCATCGGCAGGGCACTGGTGATGCGGCCGAAACTGCTGGTGCTCGACGAGCCGACCGAAGGCATCCAGCCGTCGATCATCAAGGATATCAGCCGCGCCATTCGCTATCTGCGGGACCAGGCAGGCATCGCCGTGCTGCTGGTCGAACAGTATCTAGATTTCTGCCGGGAACTGGCGGACGAGGTCAACATCATGGACCGCGGCCAGATCGTCCACACCGGCCCGGCCGAGGATCTCGACCGCGCGGATGTCCGCAAGTTCCTGACTGTCTAAAGCCTCAGTGGCGAATCCCAAACCTCTCGGCGTAGACCCCAGGAATCCATGCCGTGACACCCGCAGAAGAGTGCAGGGGCGAAGAGAAAAAGCCGTTCTCCGGCGCCCCGCATCCTGGATTCTGCACCGTGGCGATCCTCTGAAGTCACGGCATTGATCCTTGTATCTTCACTCCGCTTCGCGTCGCTGCGCCCAAGGATGACGAAATAACGAAGGTTTACGAGATTTTCTTCAACGACACCGTTTGCAACTCTGGCGCGCCGAAGATTGCATGCTAGGCTTTACTTGGCCTTGTTGAGTCGGCCGCTTTCCGTATCAGTTTTGTTGACAGATCAGGGTGAAGCGTGGGC
>NZ_RZSU01000147.1:0-13042 GCF_003997585.1 Mesorhizobium sp. M5C.F.Cr.IN.023.01.1.1
GCCAGCGGCGACCGCGACCGGATTCGATGCTGCCGCGGCCGGCGCGAAGCGTTTCGCCAGCGCCATCGCCATGCCGGGAGCACCTGCCCAGAGGATCGATTCCGCTTCCGGCAGAGCAGCGATTTCTCTGTCGAGATCGCCCTGTGTGGTCGCATTGATGATGACGACGTTGTTGATGCAGGCAGGAACAAGCTCGACCAGCCGCGAGTGACGCGCCGGATGAACGGGGTCGCGACCATAGCCGGTTTCCGCGACCGGCACGCCGTCCATCAGCTGAATACCGCTGACGGTGGTGCGGCCCGCAGTGGGGAACGCGGGAGCAAAGACAAGCGTCTTGCGACCACTCGCCCTGAACGCCGCTTCCAGTTCCGCCGTTACATGGCCGCGTAGCGTGGAGTCCACGGTCTTGTAGAGGATTTGGCGGGAAGCGAGCCGGGCGGCAAGGCCCGCGGAGAGTTCCGCCGCCGCCGAGGCATCGACGGACCGCGACCCGCTGTCGACGGCGACGATCGTCTCTTCCACCGCCGGTAAGCGGCCCCTGCCTACCACTGCTCGCAGGCCACGCTCGACAAACGGGCCGGCGCCATCCGCGGCGCTGGTCAGGTCGTCGGCGAGGATGCCGACCGTAGGCTGGCTATTGGTTCGCATGGAACAATTATGCAGACGCGACGCCTCTTAAAAAGCCATAGTTTCTGCACCGGAGCGGTGATAAAAATTCACCGATGAAGCGGTCCGACATACCCTCTCTGGATGATCTGCGTGCGTTCGAGGCCACGGCTCGTCTCGGCTCCGTTCGACTGGCCGCCGACAGTCTCGCCCTGACCCATGGCGCCGTCAGCCGTCGAGTCACCAAGTTGTCCGAGGATCTCGGATTCAGGCTGTTCGAGAAAAGCGGCCGGGGCTTGCGCCTCACCGCGGCGGGGGAGACGCTCAACCTTACGCTCGGCCGGTTCTTCACGGAACTGGCGACAACCATCGAGAAATTTGCGCGCCGCCAACGCTCGCCAGGACGTGCTGGTGCTTTCGTGCGAGCCCTCGGTCGCGATGCGTTGGCTCATTCCGCGACTGGCGAGCTTTCAGGGCACGCATCCCGATATCGCGCTGCATCTCTCGGTGGGTGGCGGCCCGGTGGCGTTCCGCCGCGACCGGATCGACCTGGCCATTCGACGGCTCGATTTCGCGCTGCCGGAGGCCTCGCATGTCCAGCGCCTTTTTCCAGAGAAGGTGGGACCTGTGATGAGCCCTCAACTCGCGCCGGCCTTTGCCTCGGGGGAGTACATCGCGCTGGGTTCAAAGACCCGGCCGGACGCCTGGTCACAATGGCTCGCCGTCCACCCATCCGTGCGGCGCCCTACGGAAATCCGCTTCTATGACCACCACTTCCTGATCGTTGAGGCCGCATCGGCGGGGCTTGGCGTTGCCCTCAGTCCCCTGGTTCTCGCAACCGACGACATAGAGAGAGAGCGGCTCGTCGCACCGGCCGGCTTCGATCCCGACGGAAGCCATTACGGGCTCATCTGGATGGGAGAAGCCGAGTTGTCCGGAAAGTCCCACGCGCTTGCCCGATGGCTGGAGGCCCAATGCAGGCTTTCGTTCGAGTAAGGCCTACACTCGATATCGGCAAGCGACCCGGCGCGCGGCCTAGCGGCGGGTCGCCGCTGCCCTGATCAGCGGGTCGGTCGTGTAAGGGCTCCGCGGCGAAACGCCGGTGTCTTCCAAGATCACCAGACGATCTTCCGGCTTGGTCTCGACCAGCTCCGCCGGGATCGCATTGGTTAGTGTCGTCTTGCCTGTTCCGGTGCCTCCCGACACTGAGCCGATCCACGATCCTCAAGCGCGATCCAATCCAAACGGACTCGCGAGCAGGTTGCGCCGCGCTGCGCCGAACTGGAATTCGGTGGGGCTTGAGCAGACCCTATCGATCAAGCGATCAAAAATCCGCACATCTGGCGAAGTCCTCGATGATTTCGGCACATTCTTTCGAGCGCACGATGCGATGAAGGGCTGATCGGAACTTTTGCTTCCGCATTCTTGGCAGCCGAGGTTGGTTGGAACATGTCGCCCCGAGTCGAACGCATTCACAGTGATGAGCGTCTCCCGGCCGAGGCGGACGTCGTCATCGTCGGCGGCGGCATCCTCGGCTCCACGGCCGCCTACTTCCTGGCGAAGCGTGGCCTCTCTGTGGCTCTGCTCGAGAAGGGCCACGTCGCCTGTGAACAATCGAGCCGAAACTGGGGTTGGTGCCGCCAGCAGAACCGCGACCGGCGCGAACTGCCGCTCTCGGTGATCTCCCTGCGACTGTGGGACGAGCTGACGCGCGATATCAATCGGGACCTTGGATTTCGACGCTGCGGTCTCCTCTTTGCGACTCACGACGACGCTGTGCTCGCCGGCTGGGAAAAGTGGCGCGAGATCGCCAGGGAGTACGACGTCGAAACCCGCAGTCTCAGCCGCGCGGAGGTGGCCGAGCGCGTCCCCGAAGCGCGCGATAAATGGGTCGGCGGGATCTATTCGGAACGGGACGGTAAGGCCGAGCCTGCGCTCGCCGCGCCGGCTATAGCCGAGGGCGCCAGAGTTCTGGGCACCACGATCCACCAGGAATGCGCCGCGCGGACGCTCGACTTGGCCAATGGCAAAATCGCGGGCGTGCACACGGAGAAGGGCTACATCAGAACCAGCGCGGTGCTGTGCGCCGCTGGCGCCTGGTCTTCGCGCTTCCTGAGGCCGCTCGGGATCAGTTTCCCGCAAGCGAGCATCCGGCAGACCGCGCTGCGTTCCACCCCGACAATCAACATAGGCGAGGCGATCTCCACACCCTACTGCACGATCACGCGCCGACTGGACGGAAGCTATACACTTGCCATCAGCGGCAAGGCGAACCTCGAAATCACGCCCCGGGCTATCCGGTATAGCCGGGAATTCATGCCGCAGTTCTTGCGTCGCCTGAAGAATGTCAGGCTCGGCATTGGCCAATCGTTCTTTTCGGGGCCGGATTCACTGTCCGCCCTGCTGGCCAGCGACGATCGGATCTTCGAACAAAGTCGGGTGCTGGATCCCCCACCCTTGAAATGGCTGGTAAGCCAAGTGGTGGAGAGTGTCCGCAAGACCTTCCCCCAACTGGCCGACATAAAGATCGATAGCGCCTGGGGCGGCTTCGTCGATTGCACGCCGGACGCAGTGCCCGTGGTGTCGCAGGTGGACGGGGTGAACGGCCTCGTCCTCGCGGCGGGCTGCTCGGGCCACGGCTTCGGTTTGGGTCCGGGGCTTGGCTATCTGGCCGCGGAGCTTGTCGTAAACGACACGCCTTGCGTCGATCCTACACCGTTCCGCCTGTCGCGTCTGGTTGACGGCTCGAAGCTGGACATCGCTGCTATCTAAAGATCAGCCGGAAGTCAGGCCTGACGCGCACCAAGCCAAGGTGTCAGCGGACGGGTGAGCGGAATCCCCACGTTCCCCCCGTCTAGTCCGCGGTGCATGAGCGCAAGGTGGCAGGAGTTGCACCAGGCGACGGCTCGTCTCGGCTCCGCCCGACTGGCCGCGGACAGACTCGCCTTGCAACCGACGACATCTGGGAAAGCTCACGTTCTTGCGCGATGGCTGGAAGCCCAATGCAGGCTTTCGTTCGAGTGAGGCCTACACTCGATATCGGGCGGCCCGGCGCACGGCTAGCGGCGGGACGCCTTTGCGCTGATCAGCGCGTCGGCCATGTAGAGATCCTGCAGGGAGATGCCGGAACTGTCGAAGACGGTGATTTCGTCTTCGAGGCGGCGTCCAGGTGCACGGCCCTCAATGACGTCGCCGATTGGCGTCACGGTAAGCGTGCCCGCTTCGATCTCCGCGCGAGCGTGCTGAAAGTCGCCAATCCGGAGGGACTGTGAGGGCAGGTCGCAGAACAGGCTTGACCTCGACAGCAATTGGCCCGGCAATTCCTGCTTGCCGGGCGCATCCGATCCCATGCTGACGACATGGGTCCCGGGTTCCACCCACGCGGCATCGAACAGAGGTTCGCGTGAGGGGGTCGCCGTCACCACGATGTCGGCCGCGCGCACGGCTTCTTCGGCCGATACGGCGCGCGCCTCGAGGCCCCTTTCGCCGATCTGGTCGACAAAAGCATCGCGTCGCGGCGAAGGCCGTGCCACGACCAGCACGGTTTCGATCGGTCGGATGCGAGCCAGCGCCGCGACCTCGAAACTCGCCTGGTTGCCCGCGCCGAAGATCGCCAGAACCTTGGCGTCCTGCCGGGCGAGAAGGTCGGCCGCAACCGCGTCGGCGGCAGCCGTTCGGTAGGCGTTGACCTTGCCGGCCTCGATCACGGCGCGGAGCCGACCTGTCTGCTGATCCAGCAGCACGATGGTGGAGTTGTGGCGCGGGAGGCCCCGCGCCGGGTTGCCGGACCAGAAGGAGCCGATCTTGACACCGGTCAGCTCGTCCGACGAACCGGATTTGATCGAGAACGTATTGATTGCCTCCCGAGCTCGACCGAGAACTGCGGGAAAGACCAGACTCTGTTTGGAAGCGGCGGCGACGAGAGCTCTGCGCACCGCCTCGAAAGCAAGTTCGTGGGTGACGAGGGCGGCAGACTCTTCCTCGCTGATGTAGATCATCCGAAATTCCTCCTGAGCATCAAGCCGCTCGTCGCTTCAGAGTGTTCGGCCCATGGTGTTGGTCGGGCCCGTGATCGCATCAGAGGTGTGGACGTCACACCGACTGGCAACCATGACGGGCGACGCAGGTGGCAGATGAGTACTTCTCCCCCGATTTGCGCCATTTTGTATGCCGAGGGACGGGGTCAAAAAGAATGATCCCGCCGAGTTGAAAGGGCAAAACAGCAGCGAAATCTGTCCGCCGGACGCGACTCTAAGGTCCGACTTCAATCTGACTTTGGATCAAGCGACAGCGTTGCACTCATGACCGTTGAGCATGACAGAGATATCGTCAGCGCCCCGACCGAGCTGATGAAATTCGAAACCCTCCATGTGCCAGGCGCGCTGAAGTTGTCGCGGGAGATGGCATGGCCTTATCGCCGCGAGGACTGGGAATTTGCCGCGAAGCTCGGCCAGGGCCTAGTCCTGGAGCGGGCAGGACAGGTGATCGGCACTGCCATGTCGTGGAATTACGGACAGGCCTATGCCACGGCCGGAATGATCATCGTCACCGCCTCCGCACAAGGCGGTGGCAACGGCTCCCGGCTCTTTGATGGGTTGCTTCAGGCCACGGACGGTCGCAACGTGCTGCTCAATTCGACGGTAGAGGGGCTCGCGCTCTATAAGCGGCGCGGCTTCACCGCCTGGGGCAGGGTGCTTCAGCTTCAGGTCCTGCTGACCGTCGCCGTGACGCAGAGTGCGCGCAACGACGTTCGCCAGGCGACGGTCTCCGACCTCGCGGCGATCCAGGCCTTCGACGAACGGGCCATGGGCATGCCCCGGCCGTCGATGGTGGCTGCGCTCGCCGATGCGGGCAAGGTCGTTGTTATCGAGCGCGCGGGACGGGTTGCAGGCTATGCCATCGCCAGGAGGTTCGGGCGCGGCTATGTCGTCGGCCCCTGTGCGGCCGAAAGCGTGGAGGACGCGCGGCTTTTGATCCTGGCGCAGCTTTCCAGACTTCACAATCAATTCGTTCGCATCGACGTCTATGCCGAAGATGGATTGGGCGACTGGCTCGAGAGCCTCGGCCTCGAGCGAGCCGGCGGTGCGACCGCAATGGTCAAAGGGCAACGACCCGTCTCCGACGGGTCGGCCCATATGTATGCCTTGGCGAACCAATCGTTCTTTTAGGAAACGAGATGATGGACAAGTTGGCGGCAAACCTGTCAGTGAGCGAGACAGCCAAGAGCATCAACGCCCTGGTCACCCCGGCTCTGCTTCTGGACCGTGGACGGCTCGAGCGCAACACCCAGCGTCTCGCCGAGCACGCCAGAAAGCTTGGCGTGGTGCTGCGCCCGCACATGAAGACGGCCAAAAGCATCGACGTCGCCCGACACGTGTTCCCCCGCGAACCCGGCCCGATCACGGTCTCGACCATCGCCGAGGCGGAATATTTCGCAGGCCACGGCTTTCGCGACATCACCTATGCGGTCGGCATGTCGAGGGCTTCGGCCATTCGCGCCATGAAGCTATGTCGCCGCACAGGCGTCGATGTGAAGCTGCTGCTCGACACTGTGGAGCAGGCTAATGCTTTGGCGGACGTGCGCGAGGCCACCGGCGTGACGCCGTCCGTGTTCATCGAACTGGACTGCGACGACCATCGCGGTGGATTGAAGTCGGACGATCCCAAGCTGCTCGAGGTGGCCAACAGGGTCGTCGCAGCGGGCGCCAACCTCGTCGGCGTCCTCGCCCATGCCGGCGAGTCCTATAGCTTGAGCACGCCCGGTGCGTTGGTGAAGGCAGCCGAGAACGAGCGTTTGGCCATTGTGCGCGCTGCCGAAGTCCTGCGCGCTCACGGCCATGCCTGCCCAATTCTCAGCCTCGGCTCGACGCCGACGGCGCACTTCGCCGAGAATCTGGAAGGCGTCACCGAGTTGCGCGCCGGGGTCTACATGTTCTTCGACCTCGTCCAGCACGGGGTGGGGGTCTGTGCCATCGACGATATCGCGATTTCGGTGTTGGCCACCGTGATCGGCGCCAAGCCGGAAAAACGATGGGTGCTGGTCGATGCGGGGTGGATGGCGCTTTCGCGCGACCGTGGAACCGCGAGCCAGCAGTTCGACCAGGGTTACGGTGTGGTCTGTGACGAAAAGGGGCGAGTGCTCGAAGATGTAGTCGTGTCCCAGGCCAGCCAGGAGCACGGCATCCTCACGATCCGCAGCGGTTCCGGCAAGAGCATGCCCGAGCTCCCGGTCGGCACGCGAATCCGGATCCTGCCCAACCATGCCTGCGCGATGGCCGCCCAGCATGACTTCTACAGCGTCGTCAACGGTGAGAACCCGGAGATCGAAGCGCGGTGGGAGCGGATCCGCGGCTGGTAGGAGCTCCGATCCACGCTCTGCATGGCGCCCATGCAAACTGACGCTCTGGTGGAGCAAAAATGAAACTTACCTCCTATTGGCTCGACACGTCTCAGCCATTCGATCACGGCTCGTCCAATTCCCTCGAAGGCCGCTACGACGTGGCTGTGGTGGGTGGCGGCTTGACCGGATCCTCCGCGGCGTTGGCCCTTGCCAAAAAGGGCGCCCGAGTCGCCCTGCTTGAGGCTGAAACAATCGGCAACGCTGCGTCGGGGCGCAACGGAGGCATGTGCAACAACGGCTTTGCCCAGAACTACGCGATAATGGCCGGCAAGTACGGCACGGATGCCGCTAACGCGCTCTACAAGGCTTTCGATGCCGGCGTCGATATGGTCGAGCGGCTGGTGCAGGAAGAAGGGATCGACTGCAGCTTCGCGCGTGGCGGCAAGCTAAAGCTTGCCGCCAAGCCCGAGCACTACGCAATGCTGGCGCGCAGCCAGGAGCTCCTGGCGGCCAATGTCGATCCCGAAACGCGGATGATCGCGCGCGCCGACCTGCGAACCGAAGTCGGCACCAACCGCTACTATGGTGGGCTGCTGTTTCCCAAGAGCGCCAGCATGCATGTCGGCCGTTTCGTCCGGGGGCTGGCGACCGCGGCCGCGCGGCGTGGCGCGGAGGTCCATGAACACGCACCCGTCATGGCTATGCGCAAGGTCGCCGCCGGGCATGAGGTCGAGACCCCGCGCGGCAAGATCGTCGCGCGCCAGGTCCTGCTGGCAGGCGGCATCTCCCAGGTTGGTCCGCTCGGCTGGATCCGCCGCCGCATCGTGCCGGTCGGCGCCTTCCTGATCGTGACGGAACCGCTGTCGCCTTCAGGTATCGCGCGCCTCATGCCGACCCGACGCAATGTCGTCGACACGCGCAACCTCGTCGTCTACTGGCGGCTGACCCGGGACAATCGCATGTTGTTCGGCGGGCGGGCCCGGTTTGCGGTGTCCAATCCGGAATCCGACGAGAAGAGCGGCCAGATCCTGAAAGCGGCGATGGTCGACGTCTACCCCGAACTGGCCGACACCCGCATTGATTACTGCTGGGGCGGCATGGTCGACATGACCCGCGACCGCCTGCCCCGCGCCGGAGAGCGCAACGGAATCTACTACTCCACGGGCTATAGCGGGCACGGCACCCACATGTCGACGCTGATGGGCAGCATCATGGCCGAGGTCATGGACGGGCGCCCCGAGCTCAATCCGTGGAAGGATTTCAACTGGCCAGCGATCCCCGGTTATTTCGGGCGTCCCTGGTTCCTGCCGATCCTCGGTGCCTATTACCGCATGAAGGACCTTGTAGGATGATCGCGCCCCTCGAACACCTGTCCCGCAACGGCTGTCTGGACAAGTTCTTCATCGACGGTCAATGGGTCGAGCCGAGAGGCACCGCCAAGGGCGTCGTCGTGAATCCCGCCACCGAAGAGGTTGTGGCCCGGTTTCCGCTCGGAAATAGCGAGGATGTGGACGCGGCCGTTTCAGCGGCCCGCCGGGCGTTCGCCACTTGGAGCCGTACCAAGCCGGAACACCGCGCGGGTCTGCTTGATCGCCTGCAGGCGCTGCTCGAAACGCGCCGTGAACTGCTTGCACAATGCCTGACACTCGAGATGGGAACGGCGATCGGATATGCGCGCACCGCGCAGGTGCCACTCGCGATCGCCCATGTGCAAGTCGCTCGCGATGTCCTTACAGCCTTCCCCTTCGTCGAGCGGCGCGGCCACACCGCGGTCACCCACGAACCGATCGGTGTCTGCGCCCTGATCACGCCGTGGAACTGGCCGCTCTACCAGATCACCGCCAAGGTCGCGCCGGCGCTCGCCGCAGGCTGCACGGTCGTGCTGAAGCCGAGCGAGCTTTCTCCTTTGGACGCCCTTCTGTTCGCCGAGGCGATCGAGGAAGCCGGCTTCCCTGCCGGTGTCTTCAACCTCGTCAATGGTGACGGCCCATGCGTCGGTGCGGGTCTCGCGTCCCATGCGGATGTCGACATGATCTCCATTACGGGCTCTACCCGTGCCGGCATCGCGGTAGCCCAGGCCGCCGCGCCGACGGTCAAGCGCGTCGCGCAGGAGCTCGGCGGCAAGTCGCCGAACGTGATCCTGCCCGACGCCGATCTCGATCGCGCCGTTTCGCTGGGCATAGCCGCCGCCTTTCGCAATCTCGGCCAGTCATGCAGTGCGCCGACGCGTATGATCGTGCCGCGCGCGCTGCTTTCCGAGATCGAGTCAATTGCCCAGCGGGCCGCGGATGAGATCGTCGTCGGCAATCCTCTTTCGGAGGCCACCACCCACGGAGCAATCGCCAATCGTGCTCAGTTCGACCGGGTCCAGACAATGATCGGCGTCGGCGTTTCGGAAGGCGCGAAGCTTCTCACCGGCGGACTGGGCCGTCCGGACGGCCTAGATGTCGGGCTTTATGTGAAGCCGACCATCTTTTCCGACGTGCGCACGGGCATGCGCATCGCTCAGGAGGAGGTCTTCGGGCCGGTCCTTTGCATCATCCCCTACGACACAGTCGACGAGGCCGTCACCATCGCCAATGACACGGTCTACGGGCTGGGGGCCCATGTGCAGGGCGAGGATTTGGACGCCGTCAGAGACGTCGCGTCGCGGATTCGCTCCGGTCAGGTTCATCTCAACTACCCGGCGTGGGATCCGCACGCCCCGTTTGGCGGTTTCAAGCAGTCCGGAAACGGACGCGAATATGGTATCGAAGGCATGTTGGAGTATTTCGAGGTCAAATCCATCCTCGGCTATTTCTAGGCGACATCTTCGCCAAGCGCAGAGGGCGAGGGAGCCTAGTACCGCCGCCGACATTCAGGGAAGGGCGCCGAGTACTATGTTAGCGGTTGGGAGCAGCGCTCCGCAGGATCAAGACGCAGCCGCCGGCCGTGCGGTCGCGAGAAGCGGCCGGCAGGGCGTGTCATTACCGACCACCTTGGCGTGAACGCATCGGATATGATATGGCAACTTCTTTATCTGTCGGCCCAGTGAATCATTGGACCGACTGAAAGCAAAAATCGTAATAATATGAGTGGTTTAAGCAAGCGTTTTGCCGTTGCGCCGATGATGGATTGGACGGACCGGCATTGCCGATTCCTCCATCGCCAGTTGACGCGCCGGGCATTGCTCTACACCGAGATGGTGGTGGCCGACGCGGTCATCCAGGGCGCGCGCAAGCGCTTGCTCGGCTTCGATGATACGGAACATCCGGTCGCGTTGCAGCTTGGTGGCTCCGATCCGCAGAAACTTGCCGAGGCGGCGCGCATCGGCGAGGCCTTCGGCTATGACGAGATCAACCTCAATGTCGGCTGCCCGTCCGACCGCGTCCAGTCGGGTACGTTCGGCGCCTGCCTGATGAAAGCACCAGTCCTTGTCGCCGATTGCGTGGCGGAGATGAAGGCTGCTGTAAGTATCCCCGTCACCGTCAAATGCCGCATCGGCGTTGACGAGCAGGATCCTGAGCCGGCGCTCGATGCGCTGGCGGACGGCGTCTTCGCGGCCGGCGCCGAGGCGCTATGGGTGCATGCCCGCAAGGCGTGGCTGGAAGGGTTGAGCCCGAAGGAAAACCGCGACCTCCCGCCGCTCGACTACAACAGGGTGTATCGGCTAAAGGCCAAAAACCCACACAAATTCATCGGCATCAATGGCGGCATTCAGTCGGTAGAAGAAGCGCTTCGCCATCTTGATCATGTCGATGGTGCCATGCTCGGCCGCGCCGCCTATCACACGCCAGGCATTCTGGCAGGCGTCGATGCCGCGCTTTACGGCGGCAAACCCAACACGTTCGATTTTGCCGCGCTGATCGATGCCATGGCGGATTATGCGACGCGCCATATCGAGCGGGGCGGGCGGCTTGGCCATGTCACTCGTCACATGGTCGGCCTGTTCCACGGTCTGCCCGGTGCGCGCCGCTATCGGCAGATCCTTTCGACCGATGCGACAAGGCCCGGCGCTGGACCGGATGCGCTGAAGGCGGCTTTCGCTGCAGTCGATTTCGGCGGGACGGACGCCGAAGCAGCCTGACTGTTCAATCGCGCAAGATCATGCGGTCGCCGCGCACGTCGAAACCGGACAGTGAGCCGATGAAATTCATGCCGAGCAGGCTCTGGCCGAGCATGCCGGGCGCGGCGATCATGACCGGCATGTCCTTGCGCACGATCCCGCCGATCGCCAATTCGTCGGTTCTCACTGCGGCAGCGCGCGCCATGCCGTTGGCGGTGGAAACCGGTATGGTGAAATTGAGAGCGGCTGGATTGAATCCGGCCGCTTGCGCGTCCTGCGCGGTTAGCACGGTGCTGGTTGCGCCGGTATCGACCACGGCCCGGACCGGCGTGCCGTTGACCATGATGCGCGCTTCGAAATGGCCATTGCCGGCCTTGTCCAGGGTCACGGTGGCATGGCCGTCCTCAAGGCCCAATGCCAGCGGACTGCCGGGTACAAGGCCGGCCGTCACCCGGCTGGCGAAATCCTGCAATTCATAACGATATTGGTAGCCGGCGATCAATGCGAGCACGATGAGGGCCCAGGTGCCGAGGTTGCGGGCCATTGCGCCCAAGGGTCTCCCTGATCTGAGCAGGCCGGCGCCGATAAGTGCGACCAACGCGACAAGCCAGATCAGCCGGCTGAAATCGTAATTCTCGACGCCGAATGTGCTGCCGGCGGAATCGTTGAGCATGAGCAGGACCACGCCTGCCCCGATCACGATCATCAAAACCCAGAAAAACCGGTTCATATATGGCTCATGAGAGGACGTCGCGTTCGCGCGCGAGGCGGGTGCGGCGCGTTTCCCGGCGCGGCCTGCGTTCAACCATCTCCAGCCGGGCCGGCAGCTCGGCCATGACGCTGCGGCGGATTTCAGGGGTCATGTCGATCCAGGCGCCGATTTCCTCGCGCGTACGGCCGCAACCGAAGCAGAAGCCGGTTTTCATATCGATCGAACAGACCAGGATGCATGGGGATTCGATGGCCGTCATGATATTCTCTCAGGGTCCCGTCAGGAATCCCTTGTCTCGCCTCCACATGGTGTAACGACAAAGCCAATGCAAGCCCTCCGGAATGCGCCGCCGGCAACCGCTTTCGCGCCAATTCAGGCAGTTGTGCCGGCCGAACAAGGCGGCTATGCCGCTCATCAACTCCGGGAACGATTACCAACGAACATGACCAGCGCGCTGCCCTTCGACGATTTTCGCAATCTTCTGGCGACCCTGCCGCCGGCCGACACGGCGGCCGAAGCCCGCGTCCGTGCGCTGTTTGCCAAGGCCGACAAACCCAAAGGCTCGCTCGGCCGCATCGAGGACGTCGCCGCATGGCTTGCCGCCTGGACCGGCCGTGCGCCGCCGGCGGTGAACCGGCCCCTGGTGGCGATCTTCGCCGGCAATCATGGCGTCGCTCGCCACGGCATTTCGCCGCGGCCCGTCACTGCCACGGCGGATGCCGTCGAGCTTTGCGCGGCCGGTGCTGCGGCAGTCAATCAGATCTGCATCTCCTATGATCTTGGGCTGAAAGTGTTCGATCTTGCCCTGCACATTCCGACCGCCGACATCACCGAGGATGCAGCACTTGACGAGCGCGGCTGCGCCGCCACCATGGCCTTCGGTATGGAGGCGATCGCCGGCGGCACCGATCTGCTTTGCCTTGGCGACCTCGGTGTCGGCAATTCGACCGTTGCAGCGGTCTTGTGTGCGGCACTCTTCGGAGGCAGTAGCGCAGATTGGGTCGGATCCGGATCGGGCGCCGATGCATCGATGCGGGCGCGCAAGGCCGAAGTGGTCGCTGCCGCGCTTGCGTTCCACGGCACAAGTCTCAGCGACCCGCTCGAAGCGTTGCGCCGGGTTGGCGGCCGTGAATTCGCGGCGATCGCCGGCGCCATCCTCGCCGCCCGGATGCAGAAGGTCCCCGTTCTACTCGATGGACTGGTGGCGACAGCCGCCGCCGCGGTGCTCCAGGCAGCCAATCCGGCTGCGCTCGACCATTGCCTGCTTGCCAGCCTGTCGCCGGAACCGGCGCATGCTCGGGCCACCGAGCGGCTCGGCTTGCGCCCGCTGCTTGATCTC